>CAZSAX010000116.1:0-5449 GCA_964605075.1 uncultured Oscillospiraceae bacterium | reverse complement strand
GGCGGGCGCGGAGCGCCGAAGCCTGACCGCTGGTTCAAGTCCAGTCACTCGGACCCGATAAGGTCGATCATTTTGATACAAAAGTATCTGAAATGATCGACCTTTTTCTTTCGTGATATGCTATAATCAGTGCGATAAACAAATTTTTTTAGCGATACAATTACACGTTTGTGTTTACATAGATATCCCGAACTGAAAGGAGATGTTCATTATGAACAGAAACTATAATCTTAGGACTATTGAAATATTAAATTTGGAGGGAGATTACATGCTATAATCCCTCCATAATAAACAGGAGGAATTATGAGTAATATTGAATTAGCAAGAATTGATGAGAATAACTTTATACAAGCATTTAACTTAAAGTTAGGTAAGGAGCAAGAGCAATTTGTTTCAAATCCGATCAGGAGTTTAGCACAAGCATATGTATATTATAATCAATGCATTCCTTTTGGAATATTTGATGATGATACCATGGTTGGTTATGTGATGGTGATATATGATTATGACCTCGCAGAATATAATATTTGGCATATGATGATTGATATTGCATATCAACATCAAGGATTTGGCGAACTCGCTTTAAGAAAATGTCTGGATTATATTGCCACCAAACCATTTGGTCAATCTAACAAAGTAGCTTTAACGTGTAATAAAGATAACTCCATTGCACTGCAGCTTTATTATAAATTCGGTTTTAAAGAAACCGGAAATGTAGATGAGGATGAAATTGAGCTCGCTTTGTTGCTATAAGATAGAGCTGAATAGATTTCAATTTTGCGCAAAGGCTTCATTTTTCTGAGCATGGTTTCAAAGCTAAGTGAAACTAAATGAAACCATCGGAAACCGTATCATTATTATCAACATACTTCACACAAAGAGCAGACTTGCGAGTCTGCTCTTTGTGTTTTGGAAGCATGAATGAACCAGCGGCCTTTGCATACAGGTGTCTGGGACGTAAAAAAAGCGGCCTTGCGGCCGCTTATTTCAGTATTTGTTTGATGAGCCAGGTCTGCAGACGGGCAGGCAGCAGATTCATAAGCAAAAGCAGGGGATTTCGGTTCAGAGAGTATACCTGCCGGGGGCGCCGCGCGGCGAGGATCTTCAGCACGCGCCGGGCGATGGCTTCCGGGGGGACGTTTCGGGCTTCCACCATGTCCACGATCTGCTTAAATCGTTTGGCGTTGCAGGAATACAGCTGCGTGCGCTGGCAGAAGCGCTCAAGCTCGGCGGTGGAGACGTCCAGCATCCCGGTGCCGACGGCGCCGGGGCGCAGAACAGAAACGGAAATGTCTTGGAGCTGCAGCTCCATACGAAGAGAGAAAGCGTATTTATCCAGTGTGCTTTTGGTGATGGCATAGAGGCCGGTAAAGGGGAGGGGCTCCAGCGGGGCCAGTTCGCTGGTGGTCAGCAGGATGCGGCTGCCGCTTCGAAGCAGGGGGAGAAAGGTCTTGTTGACCCGATAGGCGCCGAAGACATTCACATCAAAAGCGCGGCAGAATTTCTGGCTGTCCATTTCTACCAGCGAATCCAGAACATAAATGCCGGCAAAGTGAACAATGGCATATAGCTCCTCCGTTATGCCGCGCAGCTGAAGCAAAGCCTGCCCCAGGCTTTCATCGCGGGTCACGTCGGCCTGGATGGGGAATATGTTTTCTTCAGCAGCCATGGGGAGCATATCCATGGCGATAACTGCGTATCCGGACGCTTTCAGTGCCTGGACGGTGGCTTTTCCCATGCCGCCGCCGGCGCCGGTGACCAAAACATATTTCATGAGCGGTTTCCATTTCGTTTTTTCTTTGATTATAACAAGAGCCCGGAGCGCTGGCAATAAAAAACCGACAGCCGAAGCTGTCGGTTTTGGTTGCTTTGTGGGATCAGCCGCCGGTGCCGTCCAGCATGGCACCGTTGGAGGGATGATCACCGACGATCACGTTGCCGCCGGCGGCCAGGAACTCATCCAGGGTCAGGGCGGCTTCGCCGAACCACATGGAATCGAAGAGCATTTCGGCGGGGAAGCTGGCATAGTCGCCGGCTTCGATAAGGGCGATGAACTCGCCGGCAGCGCCGGAGGTCTGGATGTCTTCGCAGGAGTTGACGAAATCGATCAGGTAGGCCTGATAGTCGGCCTCGGTGGGCTCGCCGGCAGGCTCGCCGGAAGCGGCGGTGGCAGCGGCGTAAACCTCTTCCACAGTGGCCAGGTCGTTGGCGATCTGGTCCTCGGTGGCCAGGGAGAAGACGTCGATATCGCCGTCCAGCAGGGCGGTGATGGTGAAGACACCGTCGGCGGTCACAGTGCCGTTCACGGTCATTTCAAAGCTGGCGCCGTCCATGTTTTCGCCGGCCTTCTTCATGGTGAAGGTCATGTCATCGGCGATGATCAGGGTGTAGGTGCCGTCGGTGTAGGTGCCGGGGGCAACACCGGCAGCGGCAGCGCCGCCGGCTGCGTAGCAGGCTTCAACGGACGCCTGATCCGCGGCGACCTGATCGTCGGTGGCCAGGGAGAAAACGTCCAGCTCACCGTCAAAAATGCCGGTGATGGTGAAGACCGCGTCTTCGGTCACGGTGCCGACCACGGTCATGGCGATAGCAGCGCCGTCCATGTTCTCACCGTCTTTGTACATGATGAAGGTCAGGTCGTCTGCAATGACAAGGGTGTTGGTGCCGTCGGTATAAGTGCCGGGAACAACGCCGCCGGCGGGCTCGGCGGTGGCGGGTTCGGCAGAGGCAAACGCGCTCACGGAAAGGAGCATGCAAAGGGCCAGTGCCAGGGTCAGGAGCTTGGACATACGCTTCATGGTTATTTCCTCCATTTTTTTGATGTCTTCAGCTGCGGTATCCCTTTGGCAGGATATCTAGCTTTCGATAACAGATTAACAAATTCTGTGACCAAGTTCAAGTAGGTGCGCAATTTTTTCTGGAGGTCTGAAAATTTACGGCGGGCAAGGGGGGACAAAACTGGGGATAAACATTGATGATTGCATTTTGTGTGCCGCAGTATTATAATGGGCCAGTCATTTTAAGAAATATAAGGAACGGCCGCGGAAACAGGGCGTTGCGGCGCCCTCTTTTTTTGTGCCGGGAGCATTGTCATGAAGCGAAAATTGTTTATTAAAGGCATGAAGGACGGCATTCCCATTGCCCTGGGATATCTGTCGGTTTCCTTTGGCTTTGGCATTATGGCCGTTGCGGCGGGGCTGACGGTGGCTCAGGCGGTGGCCATTTCTGCCTCCAACCTCACCTCCGCCGGACAGGCTGCCGGTGTGGGGATTATTGCCGCCGGCGGCGCCATGATTGAGATGGTGCTGACCCAGCTGGTTATCAATATCCGCTATTCTCTGATGGGTCTGTCCCTGGCGCAGAAGCTGGATGACAGCTTCCGCACGCCCCAGCGGCTTCTGGTTTCCTTCGGCATCACGGATGAGATCTTTGCCGTGGCTCACGCGCAGGAAGGGCGGCTGAAGCCCTGGTATATGTTTGGTCTGATCTTTATTTCCTTTTGGGGCTGGACCATTGGCACGCTTCTGGGGGCTGCGGCGGGCAATATCCTTCCGGCGGCGGTAACGGACGCCATGGGCATCGTGCTTTACGGTATGTTCCTGGCCATTGTGATTCCTGTGGCCCGGGAGAAAAAGAGCGTTCTGCTCACGGCGGTGATCGCGGTGGTGATGAGCTGTCTGTTCCAGTATGTGTTCACGGCGGTTTCCAGCGGCTTTGCCATTATCCTCAGCGCCATTGTGGCGGCGGCAGTGGCTGCCTGGCGATTCCCGGTGGAGGAAGAGGAAGAGGGGGTGGCAGAGGAATGAGTGTTGCATTGTACATTCTGGTGATGGCGGGCGTGACCTATTTGATCCGCATGATCCCCTTTACGCTTTTCCGTCAGAAAATCAAAAGCCGCTTTTTCCGCAGCTTTTTGTATTACATACCCTATGCGGTGCTGACGGCAATGACGATCCCGGCCATCTTTTATTCCACGGAAAGCCTGGCGACATCGCTGGTGGGGGCGGCGGTGGCCATCGTGCTGGCCTATCTGCGTCAGCCTCTGATCGTTGTGGCTCTGGCAGCGGCAGCCGCCGCTTTTGCCAGCGGATTTATCTTTTGATGCAAAAACGACCTGCTTTGCAGGTCGTTTTTGCAGCAGGGGCTTGACGATGCTGTTCTTTGGTGATAAACTGCCTTTTGCTGTGAGGGAGTAGCGAGCGCAGGAAACTGCGTAGCAAGTCAACATACTGGCCCAAGGGCCTGGCTTGTTTTCAATTGCGAGACTCATGCATGACTGAGAAAGCTATGCATGGAGTCTGTTTTTTTTATGGATTTCCGGGTGTGGTTTTCACCACGCCCGGTATTTTTTGTGTGCATATGGAGGAATGGCAATGGAAACCGGATTTATGTTTTTCTTTAACAGTTTGCTTTTGGGTGTGGGCCTGGCGATGGATGCGTTCTCCATCTCGCTGGCCAACGGGCTGCACGATCCCTGCATGAAAAAGAGGCGAATGTGCGGCGTTGCCGGAGTGTTTGCGGCATTTCAGGCGCTGATGCCCATGATCGGCTGGATCTGCGTGCACACCATTGTGCAGTATTTTCAGGCCTTTGAAAAGTTTATTCCCTGGATTGCCCTGATTCTTTTGTGCTGGATCGGCGGGAAAATGCTGGCCGAGGGCATCAAGAACAAAGAAGAGGTTTGCGGCGTACAGCGGCTGAGCTTTGGTCTGCTTATGGTGCAGGGTGTGGCCACGTCCATTGATGCGCTGTCCGTGGGCTTTACCATTGCCGGGTATGATATTGGACATGCTGTTCTGGCGGCGCTGATCATCGCGGCGGTGACCTTTGTGATCTGCATGGGCGGGCTGCTTATCGGGCGCAAGGCCGGCACCAAAATGGCCGGGAAGGCCGGTATTCTGGGCGGTGCGATCCTGATTTTCATTGGTCTTGAAATTTTTATTACAAGCTGGTTCTGAATAAAAAAGCTCCGGGATCGGATGATCCCGGAGTATCTTTATGTGTTTTGGACTTACTGAATGCTGTTTTTCTTGGAGAAGAACTCCTTGGTCAGTTTGATGACCACGCCGGATAGACCCAGCAGAGCCACCAGGTTGGGGATGGCCATGAGGCCGTTGAGGGCGTCGGCAATGTTCCAGACCAGATTCATTTCCAGGGTGGCGCCGATGACAACGACAACGATGAAAATGATCTGATAAATGCGGGAGTACTTGGTGCCGCAGAGGTACTCAAAGCAGCGGGTGCCGTACAGAGACCAGCTGAGGATGGTGGACAGAGCAAACAGGGAGATGCCCACGGCCACGATCAGGTTGCCGGGCTTGGCGCCGATGACAGAGCCAAATGCCGCCGCGATGATGTCGGTGCCGCCGGAGCCGCCCCAGGGGATATCCACACCGCCGGAGCAGGCAGAGGTGAGAACCACCAGCGCGGTCAGGGTGCAGATGACGAT
>CAZSAX010000115.1:0-5580 GCA_964605075.1 uncultured Oscillospiraceae bacterium | reverse complement strand
ACCGCAACGGCGAGATCATGGCTCGTGACGAGGTTGCTCAGGGCCGCCTGCCCAAGGTGGATTATGTGGCGGGTGTTCCCGACTCCGGCGTCCCTCACGCCATCGGCTTCGCCAACCGCAGCGGCAAGCCCTTCGCCCGTCCCTTCGTGAAATATACCCCCACCTGGCCCCGTTCCTTCACCCCTGCCAATCAGGAAGTGCGCAATCAGGTAGCTAAAATGAAGCAGATCCCCGTCCCCGAACTGATCGAGGGTAAGAAACTGCTCTTTGTGGACGATTCCATCGTTCGCGGCACCCAGCTTCAGGAAACGGTGGAATTCCTCTATGAATCGGGCGCCGAAGAGGTACATATGCGCTCCGCCTGCCCGCCTATCATGTATGGCTGCAAGTACCTGAATTTCTCCTCCAGCCGCTCTGATATGGAACTGCTGGCCCGCAGAACGGTACAGGAACTGGAGGGCGACGAAGGCCAAAAGCATCTGGATGAATATGCCGACGCCTCCACCGAGCGCGGACGCTGTATGCTCAAAGCCATCTGTGATAAGTTCGGCTTTGATTCTCTGGGGTATCAGTCTTTGGACGGTCTGCTGGAATCCATCGGCATTGACCGCGATAAAGTCTGCACCTACTGCTGGAACGGCAAAGAATAAGCCGCTCTCCATGTTTTAATCATATTCGGAGGTTTATATAGATGAAGAACTCCCATTCTGAGTCCTACGCCGCCGCAGGCGTGGACGTGACCGCCGGTTACGAGTCGGTCGACCGCATCAAGCCCCTGGTGGAATCCACCTACATCGACGGTGTTATGGGTACGCTGGGCGGCTTTGGCGGTATGTTCGCCCCCAATGTTGCCGGTATGGAAAAACCCATTCTCGTTTCCGGCACCGACGGCGTGGGTACCAAGCTGAAGCTGGCTTTCCTGATGGATAAGCACGACACCGTGGGCATCGACTGCGTTGCCATGTGCGTCAACGATGTCATCTGCTGCGGCGCCAAGCCCCTGTTTTTCCTGGATTATATCGCCTGCGGCAAGAATGTGCCGGAGCGCATCGCCCAGATCGTCTCCGGCGTGGCCGAAGGCTGCGTGCAGAGCGGCGCGGCCCTTATCGGCGGCGAAACGGCGGAGATGCCCGGCTTCTATCCCGTGGATGAATACGACCTGGCGGGGTTTGCGGTCGGGGTGGTGGACCGGAAGAAAATTCTGGATCCCAAGACCATGAAAGCCGGCGACGTGGTGGTGGCCATCCCCTCCAGCGGCGTACATTCCAACGGCTTCTCTCTGGTTCGCAAGGTCTTTGACGTGGAAAACGCCGATCTCAAGAGCCCTTGCGAAGCCTTGGGCGGCGAGAGCATCGGGGAGACCCTGCTGACCCCCACCAAAATCTATGTGAAGCCCCTGCTGGCTCTGCTGGATGAAGTGAAGGTGAAAGCGGTTTCTCATATTACCGGCGGCGGTTTCTATGAAAACATCCCCCGCAGCATTCCCGACGGCCTGTGTGCCAGGATCGAAAAAAGCGCTGTGAGGGTCCTGCCGATCTTTGATCTCATTGCCAAAACCGGCAGTATCCCCGAAAGGGATATGTTCAATACCTTCAACATGGGTGTTGGCATGAGCGTTGTCGTGGCGAAAGAGGACGTGGAAAAGACGCTGCAGATCCTCAAGGCCCAGGGCGAAGATGCCTACCTAATTGGCGAGATCGTGGAAGGACCGGAGAAGATCGAACTATGGTGAGCGAAAAGATTCTGAAGGGTATTTCCGCCGGTCTTATGATCGCCATCGGCGGCTGCGTGTTCCTGGCCTGTGACAATCGTTATGTGGGGGCCGTGCTGTTTTCCGTGGCGCTGCTGTCCATCTGCTATAAGGGTTATTACCTGTTCACCGGTAAGGTGGGCTTCCTGCCGGAAAAGCATGGGAAAGAAGAGATCTCTGTTGTCCTGTTGGGGCTTCTGGGCAACGCCATCGCCACCTGCCTGTTCGGCTGGCTGGTGAGCTGTGCCATTCCCAATCTGCAGCCCACGGCCCTGACGATTTGTCAGGCCAAGCTGGACCAGACCCTGATCCAGGGCTTTGTGCGGGCGGTTCTCTGCGGCGTTTTGATGTATATGGCGGTGAGCATCTACCGGGATAACAAAAGCATCTGGGGCATCTTTTTCTGCGTGCCCGTGTTTATCCTCAGCGGCTTTGAACACTCCATAGCGGATATGTTCTATTTTGCAGTTTCCGGCATCGTTTCTCTGAAGGCCTTTGGCTACATCTGGCTCATTATTCTGGGAAATGCTGTGGGCGGAATGCTCCTGCCCTGGCTGAACAGCGTGAAGCAGAAGGAGGAGAGCCATGTCGGATAAGACCCGCATTGCGGTTTTGGTTTCCGGCGGCGGTACCAACCTCCAGGCGCTGCTGGATGCGCAGGTTTCCGGAGTTCTGACAAGTGGGGAAATTGTTCTGGTTGTATCCAGCAAGCCCGGGGTCCATGCTCTGGAGCGGGCGGCAAAGGCTGGGGTCAAGGGCCTTGTGGTCAGCCGGAAGGACTGCGGCAGCCAGGAAGCCTTTGAAGCCGGTATCACGGCGGCGCTGGAAGAAGCCGGGGCGGAAATGATCGTTCTGGCGGGCTTTATGAGCATTCTCAGCGCGGATTTTACCAAAGCCTGGCCGGAGCGCATCATCAACGTGCATCCGGCGCTGATCCCGTCCTTCTGCGGCGAAGGCTTTTACGGTCTGCGTGTGCATGAGGCGGCGCTGGAATACGGTGTAAAGGTCACCGGGGCTACGGTGCATTTTGTCAACCACATCCCGGACGGCGGGCGGATTCTGCTGCAGAAGGCGGTGGAGATTTTGCCCGAAGATACGGCAGAGACGCTGCAGCGCCGGGTCATGGAGCAGGCGGAATGGAAGCTTTTGCCCCAGGCTGCGGAAATGGTGGCCCGGGACATTTTGAAACAAAAGAAAAACTGACAGGGGAGAGCAGTGATGGATATTTACAAGATCAATCAGCCCGAAGAGCTTCTCAAGGGCAACAGCTATGTGGGCCGGGGCATCGTTATTGGCAAGACCCCCGATGCCAGGAAGGCGGCCATTGCTTATTTCATCATGGGCCGCAGCGCCAACAGCCGCAATCGTGTGTTTGCCAAGGAAGGCGGTGTTCTTTACACCAAGCCCTTTGACGAGAGCAAGGTGGACGACCCCTCTCTCATCATCTATGCCGCTCTGCGCCGCTATGAAAACAAGCTTATCGTGACCAACGGCGACCAGACCGACACCATTGACAACGGTCTCAAAGCGGGCAAAAGCTTCTTTGAAGCCCTGCAGAGCCGCTGCTTTGAGCCGGACGCCCCCAACCTGACCCCTCGCATCAGCGGCATTGCCTATTTCGGCGAGGGGGATTTCAGCTATGAAATGAGCATCCTCAAGAGCGCGGACGCCGAGGGCACCGCCTGCAACCGCTATCTGTTTAATTACCCCTCGCTGGCGGGCCTTGGCCATTTTATCCACACCTATGTCTGCGACGGCAACCCCATCCCCACCTTCCAGGGTGAGCCGGAGCGTATGGCCATTGCCCAGGATCTGGACGAATTCACCCAGGCCATCTGGAACAACCTGGACGAGGATAACAAGATCTCCCTGTATACCTGCATGGTGGATCTGGCGGACGGTTCCGTGGAAGAGCGGATCATCAACAAAAATCAGTAAGAGGGGATAGAGACGATGAAAGAATTTGAACTGAAATACGGCTGCAACCCCAACCAGAAGCCCGAACGCATTTACATGCATGACGGCAGTGAGCTGCCTTTGGAGATCCTTTCCGGCCGCCCCGGGTACATCAACTTTCTGGATGCGTTCAATTCCTGGCAGCTGGTGAAGGAACTGAAGGAAGCCACGGGGCTGCCCTGCGCCACCTCCTTCAAGCACGTCAGCCCCACCAGCGCGGCCTGCGGCCTTCCGCTGGACGAAAAGCTGATGAAGGCCTGCTTTGTGGATGATATCCCCGGTGTGAATGATTCGCCGCTGGCCTGCGCTTATGCCCGGGCCCGGGGCACAGACCGTATGTGCTCCTTTGGTGACTGGGTGGCGCTGTCCGATGTGTGCGATGTGACCACAGCCAAGCTCATCAAGCGGGAGGTTTCCGATGGGATCATTGCCCCCGGTTATGAGCCGGAGGCTCTGGAAATTCTTAAGTCCAAGCGCAACGGTAACTATAACATCGTGAAGATCGACCCTGCCTATGTGCCGGCCCCGGCGGAGCATAAGCAGGTCTACGGCATCACCTTTGAGCAGGGCCGGAACGAGTTCAAGATCAACCGTGAGCTTCTGAATAACATCGTGACTGAGAATAAGGATCTCAGCGAAGAGGCCAGCCGGGATCTGATCGTGGCTCTTATTACCCTGAAATATACCCAGTCCAACTCCGTCTGCTTTGCTGTGGACGGACAGGCCATTGGTGTGGGCGCGGGCCAGCAGTCCCGCATCCACTGCACCCGTTTGGCCGGCGGCAAGGCCGATACCTGGTTCCTGCGCCAGCATGAAAAAGTTCTGAATCTGCCCTTCCTGCCCAGCCTGGGCCGGGCGGACCGTGACAACGCCATTGACGGCTATATCAACAAAAACGAAGAGGATGTCTGTGCGGACGGCGTTTGGCAGCGCTACTTTACGGAGCAGCCCGAGCCTCTCACCGAAGCAGAGGCCAAAGAATACCTCGCTGGTATTAGCGGTGTGGCCCTGGGCTCCGATGCTTTCTTCCCCTTCAGCGATAACATTGAGCGGGCTCTGCGCAGCGGCGTTTCCTACATCGCCCAGCCCGGCGGTTCCATCCGGGATGACCTGGTGATCGACTGCTGCAACAAGCACGATATGGTCATGGCCTTCACCGGCATGCGTCTGTTCCATCACTAAGAGGGGAGAGAACCATGAAGATTCTTGTGGTTGGCGGCGGCGGCCGTGAGCACGCCATTATTAAAAAGCTGAAAGAAAACAAGGATATCGAAAAAATCTATGCTGCGCCCGGCAACGGAGGCATTGCCGCAGATGCAGAGTGCGTGGCCATCGGCGCCAAGGATATTGAGGCTCTCGTAGCTTTTGCGGAGGAGAAGAAGATCGACTATGTCGTGGTGGCTCCGGACGATCCGCTTGTGCTGGGAGCGGTGGATGCCATGAACGAGGTCGGAATCCCTTGCTTTGGCCCCAATAAAGCGGCGGCTATCCTGGAAGGCAGTAAGGTCTTTTCCAAGAACCTGATGAAAAAGTACGGCATTCCCACGGCGGAATATGAGACCTTCAGTGATGCGGATGCCGCCCTGGCTTATCTGGAAACCGCGAAGATCCCGGTGGTTGTAAAAGCGGACGGACTGGCTCTCGGCAAGGGCGTCATCATTGCCCAGACCCGGGAGGAGGCAAAGCAGGCGGTCGTTTCCATGATGAAAGACGGCATGTTCGGAGCCAGCGGCAGCCAGGTGGTAATCGAAGAGTTCCTCACCGGCCCGGAGGTCTCCGTTCTGAGCTTTACCGACGGCGAGACCGTGGTGCCCATGGTGTCCTCCATGGATCACAAGCGGGCCCGGGATAAGGACGAAGGGCTCAACACCGGC
>CAZSAX010000114.1:0-5580 GCA_964605075.1 uncultured Oscillospiraceae bacterium | reverse complement strand
ATCAGACCTTCCACAATGCCGAAGTTATCATTGATGATCTTGGCCAGAGGCGCCAGGCAGTTGGTGGTGCAGGAGGCGTTGGAAACGACCTTCAGGTCGGGAGTATACTTGTCATTGTTCACGCCCATGACAAACATGGGGGTGTCGTCCTTGGAGGGCCCGGACAGGACCACGACCTTGGCGCCGGCGTCCAGATGATCCTGAACAGAATCCTTGGTAAGGAATTTACCGGTGCATTCCAGAACATATTCCGCTTCCAGCTCACCCCAGGGCAGATCCTTGGGATTGCGGCTGTTGAGCAGAGGGATACGCTTGCCGTCAATGATCAGAGCACTTTCATCCCAGGCCACCGTGCCCTTGTAGCGGCCGTGCACGGTGTCATACTTAAACGCATGAGCCAGCTGCTCGGGAGTCTTGTCAGGTGCATTGACGCCAACAATGTCCACATCCTTGCGCTCGCAGGCCGCGCGGAACACCAGACGACCGATGCGGCCGAAACCATTGATACCAATTTTGACCATGTATCTTACCTCCAAAAGAATATAGAATCTCTTTGTGATGTTTATTATATCACGTCTGTCAGAATATGCTATAGAAATTTCATCGAATCATGAAAAATCAGAGCAAAAACCAAAATTCCAATCATTTTCTGTTCATAAAACCAATATATCCATCATTATACCACACAATAACAAGAATTATTTGCGATTTTTTGCCTTCTTTGCTATAGTGGGAAGAGAAGAGAAAATCGGTGAATTTATTTTTTCTGCAAGAATAGAAAAAAACGGGATAACATATATAGAAAGACATGGAAATGAATCTTGATTTTGAATCCATTGGCGCGTTGTTCGAGCTGAGCCGGGATGCCGTTCTGGGGCTGGAAGGCAAGACGGTGGTATTTGCCAATCCCAGCGCAGAAGAGCTTCTGGGTGCCCGGGTCGGCATGGACGCCGAAGCCCTTCTCCCCGGCCACATTCTTGCCTCAAACGCCGAACGTTTTATCGCCTCGGCCCGGATAAGCGGACAGACGGCCGATGTATCCGTTCTCCGCCAGGGCGGCCGGCGGCTGATCGCCTGCTGTCCCCGGGAACAAGCCGAACTCAGCCAGGCGGAAGGAAGTGTGCGTGTTTTCTCGGATGCGCTGTCCGGTCTCCGTTTGTCGCTGGATGCCGTTATCAGCCGCTGCAATGCAGAAAAAGAACCCCGGCTGCATTATTACGCCGCTGTTCTTTATCGGCAGTATTACAGTCTGCTTCGCCTGTGCAGCCACCTTTCCCTCTCTGCCAATCTTAAAAATGGCAGTCTGCCCCTGGCATTGCAGGTGGTGGAGCTGGATGTTCTCAGCGCTGCTCTTTTTGACAGTGTGGCAAAGCTTTGTGCCAACCCACTCGGCATTGCAATGGAATATCATTGCGAACCGGGCCTTTACCTCACCACTGCCGATCCGGATCTTCTGGAGATCATGCTCCTTAATCTTCTGACCAACAGTCTGCAGTGCCTTACCGAAGGCGGCACACTGCATCTGAACCTGCAGCGCCACGGCAGCCGCTTTGTCTTTTCCGTGGCCGACAACGGCCCCGGTATCGACAGCGGTAAACTCTCCCGGCTTCTTGACAGCGGCACCGAACTGAAAACCGCCCACAACGGCGCCGGTCTGGGGCTTTCCATCGCCCGGGGCATCGCCGAGCTTCACGGCGGCAGCATTTTGCTGGAAAGCCGCCCCGGTCAGGGCAGCACCGCCCGGGTCATCCTCCCCCAACGGGACGCCTCGGAAACGGAGCTGCGGCAGAAGCTCCCCCGTTACGGCGACAGCGGCATGTCCCGCATCCTTGCAGAGCTCTCCCCCGCACTGCCCACCGAACTGTACCACAGCCGACTCATGGACTGAGTCCCAGTCCCAAAAGACCCTGTCACGTAATGTGACAGGGTCTTTTTCCTTTAAATTCCGAAGAAGCGTTTTCCGTTTTCCATGGTGATCCTGGCCACTTCCTCCACCGGAATGTTCCGAAGCTCCGCTATGACCTCCGCCACGCAGGGCAGATTCCGGGAATCGTTGCGGCGGCCGTTGGTGCGGGGCACAGGCGCCAGATACGGACAATCCGTTTCCAGCAGCAGCCGGTCCAGGGGCATCATCTGTATGGTTTCATGGGCCCGGCGGGCGCCATTCATGGTGATGGCCCCATTAAATCCAAGATACCAGCCCCGATCCAGCAGGATTTTCGCCATCTCGGCAGAGCCGGAGTAGCAATGAAACTCCCCGCGGACATTGGGATACCGGGACAGGATATCCAGCGTATCACCATGGGCCTCCCGATCGTGGATGATGACCGGCAGATCCAGCTCCTCAGCCAGGCAGAGCTGAACCTCCAGCACCTCCTGTTGAAGCTCCTTCCAGTCCAGATCGTAATGATAATCCAGACCGATCTCCCCGATGGCCTTCACTTTGGGGTCCTTTGCCCATCGGCGGATCTGGTCCTCGCTTTGTCCGTTCCAGCTTTTGGCCTCATGGGGATGCCAGCCCACGGCCGCATAGAAATAATCATATTTGTGCGCCAGGGCAAGGCAGGCCTCGTTGGCAGGCGCATCCTGTCCGGCATTCATCACCAGACTCACCCCCGCGCCAGGCAGCGAGCGTATCAGCTCCTCCCGGTCAGCATCAAACCATCGGTCATCATAATGGGCATGGGTATCAAAAAACATAGCGGCAAACTTCCCGGATGGGGGCGCGCCGCCCCATCCGCTTTCTGGGCATTTCCGAATTTATTCACATCGCCGATAAAGGCTATCCTGGGGTCGAGTGGATGAGTTCTTCGGCGATCTAACAGTTGCTGACGGCAGCTGCGCAAAGCAGAACGCTGTCAGCCTGCACTTCCTTTTTTCCCCGACCTTGTGAATATACTTCACACCGTCCGGGCCGATCTCCATGCAGCGCACTCCGGTAAGCCCGGAGAAGCAGGACCCACGCGAACAGGGCTCAAAAGCGCGTCATATATCTGCAAAAAACATTCCACCTGTCCCTGAAAATTAATTATAACAAAGCTGTCGCCAGATTTCAATGAAGCCTTTTCATTTCCTCCCGCTCTTCGTAACGCATAAAAATGGAGACACCCTCGGGTGTCTCCATTTCAGCTTGTCAAAAAAGCCCGCAAGCGGGCTTTTTTCAAGCTGGATTTGATCTGCTCGGCCGAAGTGAATTCGGCCGGCATAATCCTTGGGGCCCAAGGCCCCGCGGATTTACGCCCGGCCCCGCCGGGCGGCTCGCCCTGCACGGGCTTCGCTGCGATATTCCTGCTTCTTTGACAGTCTCAAATGGAGACACCCGAGGGTGTCTCCATTTTATTCTGTGTGTATATCAGATGCCCAGCGCCACGGCAGGCTCCACATATTCCAGAGCCAGCGCCTCGGCAACGCCGGGGAAGGTGCACTTGCCTTCGTAGGTATTCAGACCGGACAGCAAGCCCACATCGGCAGCGCAGGCCGCCTTCAGACCTTTGTTTGCGATCTCCAGACCGTAAGACAAGGTAGCATTGGCCAGAGCCTGGGTAGCCGTGCGGGGCACGGCGCCGGGGATGTTGGCCACGCAGTAGTGCATCACGCCGTCCACTTCAAACACAGGGTCGTCGTGGGTGGTGGGATGACTGGTCTCAAAGCAGCCGCCCTGGTCGATGACCACATCCACGATCACGGCGCCCTTCTTCATGACCGCCAGATCCTCCCGGTGCACGAGCTTCGGCGCGCTGCGGCCGGGTTTGAGCAGCACGCAGCCCACAACCAGATCCGCCATGGCCAGAGCCTTGAGAATATTGGCATGGCTGGCATAGAGGGTGGTGATCTGCTTTCCGAAGGCTTCGTCCAGCTGGGCCAGACGGTTGCGGTTGATGTCAAGGATGGTGACATTGGCGCCCAAGCCCATGGCCATGCGGCAGGCATTGGTGCCCACAGCGCCGGCACCCAGGATAACCACATGGCCCTTTTCCACACCGGGAACACCGGGAAGCATAACGCCCCGGCCGCCGTAGGTGGCCTCCAGATACTTGGCGCCCTCCTGGATGGACATCCGTCCGGCGATCTCACTCATGGGTACCAGGCAGGGCAGCTTGCCGTCCTTCCCGATGATGGTTTCATAGGCCATGCCGGTAACACCGGACGCCAGCATGGCATCCGTCAGCGGCTTATCCGCCGCCAGGTGCAGGTAAGTATAAATAATGAGATCCTTACGGAAGTACTTGTATTCGCTTTCCAGCGGTTCCTTGACCTTCACGATCATGTCGGACTTGGCCCAGACTTCGGCCGCATCCTCCAGAATCTGCGCGCCAACAGCCACATATTCTTCATCGGGATAACCGGAACCGTCACCGGCACTCTTTTCCACCAGAACCGGGTGCCCCGCCCTGACAAAAGCGCCGACAGCGTCGGGCGTAAGGCCAACACGAAACTCTTTGTTTTTAATTTCCTTGGGCAGACCAATAACCATAACGACTTCCTCCAGTTATTCATACTGTATGCACTTAGTAATGGCATTCATCCAAGGCGATTATATGCCCCGAGATACGAAAAGTAAATCATTTTCCAGGAGAAAAAACACAGGTTTCTTTGTGGAAATATCACAGTTGCATGATGATTTCCCGCATTTTCATATTAAAATCAGACAAAACTTTCACATTTTCACCCCACCGGTGCGCAAATTCGGCTCTCCGGCCGAATTAGTCAGAAAACTAACGCTTTAATTCGTAAAATATTCCTTGCAATCCATTGAAATCTCTGTATAATAGCATTATCAATTCAATATTTCCGGGTGACACTGGCAGGAGATGGGGCGCACCCCAACCGAAGGAGCAATACTCGCAGGTGCCTGTTTGGCAGGACTGCCGGTCGACGGAATTCTGGAGACGCCCGCTTTGAGCGGGGGCCGAAGGTGCAAGGCGGATCCGCCAAAACTCTCAGGCAAAAGGACAGAACAAAGACTCCTGCGCACAACAGGGTCTTGCCGTTGTCGTGAGCGTACCTTTGGGTAGGCTCATTTTGTTTTCCCGGAAAAATCCATCCGCAAAGGAGAGACCGTCATGACATTCAGCGAAATCGTAGGGAAAGTTAACAACTTCGCCTGGGGCCCCTTGATGCTGCTTTTGCTGGTCGGCACCGGCATTTATCTGAGCATTCGCGTCGGCTTCATTCAGTTCAGCAAGTTCGGCTTCGCCATGAAGAACACCCTGGGAAAGGCTTTCAAAAAGCAGGACGTGGGCGAAGGTGAAGTCACACCCTTCCAGGCCATGTGCACCGCCCTTGCCGCCACCGTGGGCACCGGCAACATTGCCGGCGTCACCGGCGCCATCGTTGTGGGCGGCCCCGGCGCCGTGTTCTGGATGTGGCTGTCTGCCCTGTTCGGCATGGTCACCAAGTATGCTGAGGTCGTTCTCGCCGTAAAATACCGGGAACGCAACGCCCAGGGCGACTGGGTCGGCGGCCCCATGTACTACATCAAAAACGGTCTGGGCAAGAACTGGGCCTGGCTTGGCACCATTTTCTGCATTTTCGGTGCTCTGGCCGCTTTCGGCATCGGCAACATGACCCAGGTCAACA
>CAZSAX010000113.1:0-5757 GCA_964605075.1 uncultured Oscillospiraceae bacterium | reverse complement strand
GCTGCTTGAACATTTTGAGTTAGAAATATTTGTCTAACTTTTTGGGGTCACTTCAATTCAGCGTCCTTTTTTTCTTGGGCAGATGGATGGTGCCGCTTTTGCGGCTATAATATCTCTGGGGGCAGCATGACCGGCTGTACCCGGAGCTGTGGGAGAAAGGATGGTTCGGAAATGCTCTGTTTGACGGAAAATGTCAATAGGGCCAAAGCGTTCCTGAGGCTTCTCGGGGTACAATTCCCGTCGAGTCAGAAAGCACTTGGCCCTATCAGCACTGTAACATACGCTGATGGCGGTGTCAATATTCGTGGTAAGACCTATAAGGAATGGCTGATGACGGAAGTGCGGGGCCAGATGCAGACTGCCCAGCATAAAATAAAGAGCCCGGCACAACCAGTTGCGCCACCCGAGAACGGGTATTACAACAGCACGGCTGTGTCGGACTCTGATGGCAGTATATCCGATGATGCCGAAAAAAGCAACGGCGATTTTCATCTGTCCGCCGGGGAGAAGTCGCCGGAGGAGATGACGGCCTACGGACTGCGGAAGGATCAGAACCTGTTGGAAGCTTACCGGTACAGAAAAAGAGACGGACATAGTGGATACCGAGAATCTGTCGCCAGAAGCCGATAGAAGCACTATGCCCATCTCTTCTCGTAGTATATCCGACGATGCCGAAAAAAGCAACGGCGATTTTCATCTGTCCGCCGGGGAGAAGTCGCCGGAGGAGATGACGGTTTCCGAACTGCGGAAGGCGGTGCGGGAGGATCAGCGCCTGTTGGAAGCTTACCGGCAGATCCGGCGGGAATGCGGGCTGACACCGGCGGCCCAAAGCCGGATGGAGGCTTGAGGACGGCATGGAAAGACTTGGGAACTTCCGGAAACGGAAAACGCAGAGCCTACACCGGCGGGGGGAGTCACTGAAAACAGCTCTCTTGCCACGCCCATCAGCTCTGCGTTTGGAAATAGTATATCCGATGATGCCGAAAAAAGCAACAGCGATTTTCATCGGGCTGCCTTCGTCTGTTTTTTGGACAGAATGGGAGGTTTGTTTCGTTTGTGTTTATGATTGCGCCATATACTTCCCTCTGAGGTGATCAACGATGTTCCGTATATTGGTGGCGGACGATGATAAAAATACCCGGCGGCTGCTTCATGCTGTGCTGGAAGAAGGCGGCTATGAGGTCTTTCTGGCGGAAAACGGCAAAGAAGCCATGGAATTGATCGACCGGGAACATATCGACCTGGTGGTGCTGGATATCATGATGCCCGAGATGGACGGCTATGAATTTACCCAGACGCTGCGCCAGTGCAACAACAATCTGCCCATTCTGATGGTGTCGGCCAAGCAGCTGCCCTCGGACAAGGAGCATGGCTTTATGGTCGGAACGGACGACTATATGACAAAGCCCATCGATGTGGACGAGATGCTCTGGCGGATCAAAGCGCTGCTGCGCCGGGCCCGGATCGCCAGCGAACGGCGTATCGTGGTGGGCAATGTGATCCTGGATTACGATTCCTTTACGGTCAGCCGGGGCAAGGAAGTTCAGGAACTGCCGCAGAAGGAGTTTCTGCTGCTGTATAAGCTGCTGAGCTTTCCCGGCAAGATCTTTACCCGCATCCAGCTGATGGATGAGATCTGGGGTGCGGACTGTGAGACCGGCTGGGAGACGGTGACCGTGCATGTGGGCCGGCTGCGCAAGCGGTTTCAGAACTGGCCGGAATTTGAGATCGAATCGGTGCGCGGACTGGGCTACAAGGCGGTGAAGAAGGTTTGAAAATAAAGCTTCGGAAAGAACGAGCGTCCCTGACGCTGCTGTATTCCTCCATCGTGTTCTGCATTTTGCTGCTGTCGGTGCTGGTGGCGGCTGCGTTTTACTATCTGATGGCGCGGCTGGGGGTCATAAGTGGCTTTGGCGTGCCCCGGGAAAATGGTGCCATGGGCCTTCTGACCATGGTGATCATCAGCGCCGTCGTCGGTCTTGTTGTTACGTTCCTGACCCGCAACATTCCTTTGGAACCGGTCAATCGGGTCATAAACAACATGAACCGGCTGGCGGCGGGCGATTTTAAGGCGAGGATGTCCTTTTCGAACAAACTGGGCCGTCATCCGACCTTTGAGGAACTGAGCAGCAGCTTTAACGCCCTGGCGCAGGAGCTGGAAAACACTGAAATGCTCCGCAGCGATTTTATCAACAATTTTTCCCACGAGTTCAAAACACCCATCGTGTCCATCGCGGGCTTTGCCAAGCTGCTGCGCCGGGGGAATGTGGACGAGCAGCAGCGGGAAGAATATCTGGCGATCATCGAAGAGGAATCCCTGCGGCTGGCGGCGATGGCCACCAATGTTCTCAATCTGACAAAAATCGAGAACCAGACCATTCTGGCCGATGTGACAAGCTTCAATCTTTCCGAGCAGCTTCGCTCCTGCGTTCTGATGCTGGAGGAAAGCTGGTCCCGGAAGCAGCTGACGCTGGATCTTTCCTTTGGGGAATACAGCATCCAGGGGAATAAGGAACTGCTCCGGGAGGTCTGGCTGAACCTGCTGGACAATGCCATCAAATATTCACCCCGGACGGGGGAGATCATTCTGAATGTAAAAGAGCAGGGCGAGACCCTGCTGGTGTCGCTGACCAATTTTGACTCTGAGATCCCGGCGGACAAGCTGGAGAAGATTTTCCAGAAGTTCTATCAGGCGGACGAATCCCATGCCTCCCAGGGCAACGGCGTGGGGCTGGCCATTGTCCGGCGCGTGGTGGAACTGCATAAGGGAAGGGTCTGGGCGGAAAGCGATCAGGGCGTGACGACCTTTTATGTGGAACTGCCCAAGGAAGCGATAAAATGAAAAAAACAGCAAAGCGGAGCGTAAAAGCTCCGCTTTGTTTCGTTTCGCTTTAGATAGGCTTTGTATTGTATTCATGTCGAATCAGAAAGAAATAACAAATTTCCTAAAAGGGTCGGTGCTGTGTGTGACGGTGTTGTATGTGGCGGCAGTTATCCTGATGCTTTTGATTCTGCCGTTTTTGTTCCTGTTTGTCTGCGGACTTTTTGTGTCCCAAAAGCGGCTGTATGACGAGGACAGCCGGTTTTATCGCTGGCTTCTGATGAGCTCCACGGCCATCGGCCTGCGGCTGTGCCGGGTGCGGGTGGAACTGAAGGGCGAAGAACTCCTGCCGGAGGGAAATTTCCTGCTGGTGAGCAACCATCGCTCCAACTTTGACCCAATTGTGACATGGCATGCCCTGGGGAAACGAAGGATCGCCTTTGTGTCCAAGCCGGAGAATTTCCGGATCCCCTTTTTCGGACCGATCATACGGCGCTGCTGTTTTCTTCCCATTGACCGGGAAAGTCCCCGCCGGGCGGTGGAGTCGGTGCAGCGGGCATCGTCGCTGCTGGAAAAGAACGACCTGTCGGTGGGGATATATCCGGAGGGAACGCGCAGCCGGAACGGAGAACTTCTTCCGTTCCACAGTGGAGTGCTGCGCGTTGCCTACCGGGCCCAAAAGCCGCTGGTGGCGGTGCATGTGTCCGGAACGGAAACCATTGCCCGGCGGGTGCCGTTTCGGGTCAGCCGGGTGACGCTGGAAGTGTTGTCCTGCCGGCAGCCGGAGGAGTTTTTGGGAAAGAGCACGGCGGTGCTGAGCCGGGAACTCCGGGAAGAGATGATGCAGGCAGAAAAAATATGAAAAAGGAGCGGAAAGAATGAGCGTGCGATACATACTGTACAATCCTGAGGCCTGCAGCGGCTGCGGAAAAGAAAAAGCAGAGGAGCTGAAAAACGTTCTTCCCGGGGAGAAACTTGTGTTTCTGGATATCCGGACGGTTTCCTATCCGGCCCTGTTTGAAGAAATGCGGCCGGAGGATCATTTGATACTCAGCGGCGGCGACGGTACAGTCAACCGCTTTATCAACGACACCTGCCGCCTGCAGCGGCCGGAGAATATCGAATACTTTCCCGGCGGCAGCGGCAACGACTTCTGGCGGGATCTGGACGGGAATCAGGCAGCCGGTCCGGTGCCTGTTGGCCGGTGGATGAAGGAGCTGCCGGTGGTGACCGTGGCGGGGAAAGATTATCAGTTCCTCAACGCGGTGGGGTTCGGCATTGACGGCTACTGCTGCGAGGTCGGGGATCAGCAGCGGGCGCGGAACAAGAAAAGCATCAATTACACCGGCATTGCCATCAAAGGGCTGCTGTTTCATTTCCGGCGGGTGGGAGCCACCGTATGGGTGGACGGCCAGAGCCGGCATTTCGACCGGGCGTGGATGGCGCCGACCATGTATGGACGCTATTACGGCGGCGGCATGATGCCGGCCCCGGCTCAGCGCCGGGACCGGGCGGACGGGAAGCTGTCGCTGGCGGTAGTCCACAGCGGCGGAAGGCTTCGCACGCTGTTGATGTTCCCCGGGATTTTTTCCGGCACACACATAAAGCACAAGGACATGGTGGATGTGTTGGAAGGTCATCATATCCGGGTCTGCTTTGATCGGCCCTGTGCTCTGCAGATTGACGGTGAGACCTTTTTGAATGTGACCGAATACGAAGCCCGAAGTGCCGCCTGCCTCGGCCGGACGCCGGAACGGGAAGCTGCTGCGATGGCCGGCTGCGAGAACTGACAACAAAAAGAAGGAGAGCGAACTGTGAAAAAACGACTGGGAGACCGCCGGGACGGCATTTTGCTCCGGGATATCGATTCCATGCATCTGATGATGCCGCTCATGTACCCCAACCGCTGCGACAATGAAGCCTTTATTTCCGAACGCATCGACCTGACCAGAGCCAACGAATATCTGGAAAAGAAAAACGCCCAGGAGCCGGAATACCGTTACAACCTGTTCCAGCTGGTACTCACGGCGGTGCTGAAAACCATCACACTGCGGCCGAAGATGAATTATTTCATTGCCAACAAAAATATGTATCAGCGGCGGGAGGTGTCCGCTGCCTTTACCATCAAAAAGATTTTTTCTGACGAGGGCGGGGAGGCGCTGGCCTTCATTCACGCCAAGGGTGACGACAACATCGACAGCATCCACGACGAGATCTACCGCCAGGTGAGCTATTGCCGGAGCGACAAGAAGGATCCCTCCACGGCGGGCATGGATGCTCTGCAGAAGCTGCCCCGCTTCCTGGTGAAATTTGTTGGCGTGGTGGCCCGTTTTCTGGACCGGCACGGCTGGATGCCCAAGGGACTTATTGCCACGGATCCCTATTACTCTTCGGCGGTGCTGACGAATCTGGGCTCGCTGCGGCTCAAGGCGGGCTATCATCACCTGACCAACTGGGGTACGACCTCTGTGTTTTGTGCCATCGGGGAGATCAAGGACCGGCCCTTCTATGAGGAAGATGGCTCGGTGGCGATGCGGCCCAGCGTGGATCTTGGACTGACCATCGATGAGCGCATTGCCGACGGCTATTACTATGCAAAAACAGTGCGGCTGCTGAAAACGCTTCTGGAGAATCCCGAACTGCTGGAAACGCCGCTGAAAGAAAAGGTGGAGTATTGATATGACAGAAACAAAGACTGTGACCGCCCGGACGCCCTGGAAGGACTACATGGGAGATCTGCCCATGCATCTGGCGTATTTTGAGGGCTCCATGTTTGAGGCGGTGGAGGAGACGGCCCGGAAATACCCCGATGCGATCGCCTTTGATTTTATGGGCAAGTCCACGACCTACCGCAGAATGATCCAGCAGATCGAGACCTGTGCCAAGGCGCTGAAGACCATCGGCGTGCGGGAGGGTGACCGGGTCACCATCGCCAT
>CAZSAX010000112.1:0-5814 GCA_964605075.1 uncultured Oscillospiraceae bacterium | reverse complement strand
TGATATAGCGCTCGGAGAGGACAACGGCCTTCTCGCACATGGCGTCGGGGATCTCCACGCCGTGATGGTCTTCGTAGTAGTGGCGGATGCCTTTGAGGATCTCGATGCTGTCGGTCACGGAGGGCTCTGCCACGGTGACGGGCTGGAAGCGGCGCTCCAGGGCGGCGTCTTTTTCGATGTGCTTGCGGTATTCGGTGAAGGTGGTGGCGCCGATGACCTGGATCTCGCCCCGGGAAAGGGCGGGCTTGAGGATGTTGGCGGCGTTCATGCTGCCTTCGGCATCCCCGGCGCCCACGATGTTGTGCACTTCGTCGATCACCAGGATGATATTGCCCTGGCGGCGGATCTCGTCGATGAGACCCTTCATGCGGCTTTCAAACTGGCCGCGGAACTGGGTGCCGGCCACAAGGCCGGTGAGGTCCAGCAGGTATACTTCCTTGTCCTGGAGCTTGTAGGGGACCTGCCCCAAAACGATGCGCTGGGCCAGCCCCTCGGCAATGGCGGTTTTGCCCACGCCGGGCTCGCCGATGAGGCAGGGGTTGTTTTTCTGGCGGCGGTTGAGGATCTGGATGACACGCTCCAGCTCTTCGTCCCGGCCCACCATTCGGTCCAGCTTCTGCTCCCGGGCCCGCTGGGTCAGGTTGATGCAGTAGTTTTCCAGGAATTTTTTCTTGCCGCTCCGGCTGTTGCCGGGGGCGCTGCCCGGCCCGGGGCCGGGACTGTCGGAACCGCCGGGGTTATTCCCGTTGCTGCCCTGTCCCTGGGGACCGCCGAAAAGACGGTTGAGGAAGGGGAAGGTGGCGGTTTTGCCCTGGTCATCGTCCTGGTCCTCTTCGGCCGGCTCGATGTTCATCAGGCTCTCCAGACCTTCCGCGCCGCCCAGAGCGCTCATCATTTCGCCCTCCAGGCCATCCAGGTCCTCATCGGACAGGCCCATTTTGGCGATGATGTCGTCCACGGGCTTGATGTGCAGTTCCCGGGCGCACTTGAAGCAAAGACCTTCGTTTTTGCTGACGCCGTTTTCGATTTTCGTGATAAAGATGACCGCTACGTTTTTCTGGCAGCGGGCACATAAAGTAGGATGCATGGTTTCTCCTTAATGCCTGGGCTGCGATGCCCGGATCAGAAATTGATAAACTGGTTGAGCAGGTTCATGTCCATGAAGAAGGCGGCGGCGCCGGATTCCCGCAGCGTTTCCTCGGACAGAAGAAGGCCTGCATACTGCATGACCCACAGGATCAGCGAGCAGAACAGAGCGCCCACCACCAGACCGATGGCCAGACCGCCCAGGTCGTTGATGACGCCCACGAAGGGAATACGCAAAGAGAGGTTGGGGAGGTTTACGATCACCGTGAGTATGACGAAGATGATGATGAAAAACAGCAGGAAGCCGATGACCCAGGTGATGGTCTGGCACAGAACTTCCACCGCGGCTTCGGTGAGGCTGCACTGGTTGTCTTCGGCATAGGCCTCGGCCTTGTCGGCCATGGCATCGGCGGCGGTGGTGAAAACGCCCAGGCTCCGATAGCTCTGCAGATAGACCGAGTGCTTGATCTCCGGGTTTTCCGCCAGAAGATCGTTGAGGGAGTAGATGACGTTGTAGCTGCCGTCTTCATCGGCCTCATAGCCCAGAAGAGCATAGGCCTGGTCTTCCACCTTGGGCTCCACATAACCTGCCAGGAAGGGCTTGAGGGCGGGGATGACTTCGTAGGAATAGGCGTCAGACAGAAGCTGCGCGCCATATATGGATAGTATTATCACCAGCACATCGATAATACCCATGATGATGCCTCTTTTGAACCCCTGCCAGGCGCAGATGATGACGATGCCCACCAGCAGGATGGTGAGAATGGTGTTGATGGTCATGGACAAGACCTCCCTTAGAACTTGTATACTTCCGCAAAGCCGGCTGCCAGCAGCAGGGCCTCGCCTTTGGAACGAAGAATGGCTTGCTTGAAGCCGCCGAGGCCGGTGGCCTCTCCCTTTTCGGAAAGGGATGGAGAATACAGCCGGGCGCTGCCGGCGCCGAGAACCAGCAGTTCGCTGTCCCGGGCGTGCATGGAAAGAATGCTGCTGTCGAAATCCGCCTCGCCCAGAAGACGCCCGCCGGCGTCCAGGGATATCACCGCGGCGGTGGTGCCGGAACGGTAGGGGCTCAGCGCGAAGCTGATGAACCCATCGCCGCCCTTGGCATAGGCGCTGAGGTATTTTCCGCCGAAATCATAGGTGCCGCTCCAGGTCCCCTCTGCGGAGAAAAACAGCGCTCTTTCGTGGGAAAAGGCGCAGAGCTCCGTGTCGGAGAGCCAGCTGAGATCCAGCAGAACGGTGTCGGAGACGGTGAAAGCCGCCTGCTGCTTTTCGCTGTCCAGGGTGAAAAACTTCACCTCACTGCCGCTGCCGGAGCTGCAGAGGACCGCCAGGGTCTTGCCGTCCGGGGACATTTCCGCCCCCAGCACCCAGGCCGAAGCACAGTACCAGCGGTAGATCTCCTGATGATCCGGATCCCAGACGCTCACCAGGGCATGATAACCGGTTTCCCGGCTTACCACCACGCAGTGGCCGCTTTCGGATACCTCCGCCAGCAGGATGCTGCCGGCAAAGCTGTGTTCCGTGATCCCGCCGTCTTCGTGCAGCCAGAAAAGGCTCCGGCCGCCAAGATCGTAAAGGGCGGCGTATTCGTCCCCGGCGCTGAGGGCCGGTTCCTCCATGGCGCTTACCCGGGAGGCCAGTGTCTGGCCGTTTTCGTCCAGCAGCTCAAAGCCGCTGGGCCGCAGAATGACCAGAGAGCTTCCGATGCAGGCAAAGCGCTGGGTGGCGGCGGGCTCGTAGCTGTAGCTGGCGGTGAGCTCGCCGGTGCTGGGGCTTCGCGACAGGGTGTCGGGGGAAAAACGATCCCGAAACAGCCAGAGGCCTGCGGAGCCGAGAAGCAGCAGCAGCGCCAGCAGTCCGCCCACGATCAGGCGGATGCGGTCCGCCCGGCTCAAAACGAGCCGCGGCTTGCTTTGATTTTCTGCCATGATTCTACCTTATGCTTTCGGTAAATACATATTTTATCATTATCACTCTTGTTTGTCCATCATTTTTCCCACGGCCCCGTCGTACCAGACCCGGTTCATATACAGGCCCTGAGGGGGCATGGTGGGGCCGGTGAGGCGGCGGTCCCGGGTTTCCAGCAGGGCGGGGATGTCCTCCGGGTCCAGCTTTCCGTGGGAGGCGTAGACCAGGGTGCCAACGATGGCCCGGACCATGTTGTAAAGGAAGCCGTTGGCGCAGACGTTCACGGTGATGAGGTCGCCCTCCCGGCGGGCATGGCACCAGTGGATGGTGCGCACCGTGGTTTTGGTCTGGGTGCCCACGCTCCGCACGGCGGCAAAGTCATGGGTGCCCACAAAGGCCTGGGCCGCCCGGTCCATGACGTCTGCCTCCAGAGGATAGGGGTAAAAGCAGGCCCGCTGATTCAGAAAGGGATCGGGGATGCGGGTGTTGAGGATCTTATAGACGTATTCCTTCTGGATGCAGGAGCCGATGGCATTGAATTCCCAGGGGGCCTCCGCCGCATCCAGCACGGCGATGTCTGCTGGCAGCCGGGTGTTCAGCGCCAGGGCCACCCGGTCCACGGGGATGGCGCAGTCGGTGCGGAAGTTGGCGCAGTAATTCAGGGCGTGCACCCCGGCATCCGTGCGGCCGCAGCCGATGACATGGGGCTCGCCGCCGCAGACCTTCTGCACGGCTCTGGTCAGCGTTTCCTGCACCGTGGGCAGATCCTTCTGGGTCTGCCAGCCGTGGTAGGCGGAGCCGTCGTATGCGATTTTTACGGCGATATTTCTCATAGGCCAAGCTTTCTCAAAACAATGGTCAGGGCCAGGATCAGAAGGCCCAGGATCAGGCCCAGGATGTCCCGGCGGGCGAATCGGAGCTGCTTCATGCGGCTGCGGCCCTCGCCGCCGCAGTAGCAGCGGCATTCCATGGCCACGGCCAGCTCATCCGCCCGGCGGAAGGCACTGACAAACAGGGGGATCAGCAGCGGCAGAAGGGCCTTGGCCCGGTCCACCAGTTTGCCGGTTTCAAAATCCGCGCCCCGGGCTTTCTGGGCGGACATGATGCGGTCGGTTTCCTCGATGAGGGTGGGGATGAAACGCAGGGCGATGGACATCATAAGGCTGAGTTCATACACCGGCACCCGGACTTTTTTCAGCGGCGACAGAAGCCGCTCCAGACCGTCGGTGATGGCCAGCGGGGAGGTGGTGTAGGTGAGCAGAAAGGTGCCTGCCACCAGCAGCATCACCCGCAGGACCATAAAGATGGCGTTTCGCAGGCCCTCCCGGCTGATTTTGATGAAGGCCAGTTGAAAAATGATCTCCCCGTCGGTAAAGAAAATATTCAGGACGGCGGTGAAAACAATGATGTAGATCAGGGGCTTCAGACCCTTGAGCACGGCCTTGGGGCCGATGTGGCTCAGCGCCATCACGGCGATGAGGCAGCCCAGCATCAGAGCGTAGCCCAGCCAGCTCTTTACCACGAAAAGGGCCGCGATGTAGACCACCGTCAGAATGAGCTTGGAGCGGGGATCCATGCGGTGCACCACGGTGTCGCCGGGGAAATACTGGCCCAGGGTGATGTCTTTCAGCATGCCGCGTCACCTCCCCGGAGGGAAAGGATGGCCTGCTTCAGAGCCTCCCGGGTGAAAATGCCGGCGGGGATATCCAGGCCCTTCTGCCGCAGGCGGTGGGCGATGTCCGCGCAGGCGGGCAGATCCAGGCCCATCTGCCGCAGCTCCTCCGCCCGGGCAAAAATCTCTGCCGGGCTGCCGTCCATGGCCACCCGGCCCTTGTTCAGAACGATCAGCCGGGAGCAGAGACGGGCGGCGGCTGCCATGTCATGGGTCACAAGGATGAGCGTGGCGCCGGTGGCCTTCTTCCAGTTCAGGATGTTTTGCAGAATGCTTTCCCGCCCGGCCGGGTCCAGGCCGGCGCTGGGCTCGTCCATCAGAAGGACCTCCGGCCGCATGGCCAGAACGCCCGCGATAGCTACACGACGCTTCTGACCGCCGGAAAGTTCCAGGGGGGACTGGGCAAAAAGCTCTTCGCCCACGCCGGTGAAGCGGGCGGCCTCCCGGACGCGCTCCTCCACCTCCGCGTCGGACAGCTTCAGGTTTTTCGGGCCGAAGGCGATGTCGGCAAACACGGTCTCTTCAAACAGCTGGTATTCCGGGTATTGAAACACCAGCCCCACCTGCCGCCGGGCTTCCTTCATGGCGGCTTTGGAGGCGAAAATGTTCTGCCCGCGGACAAGTACCTGGCCTTCGCTGGGTTTCAGAAGGGCGTTCAGGTGCTGGATGAGGGTGGATTTTCCGCTTCCGGTGTGGCCGATGAGGCCCACGGTCTCGCCGGCCTCGATGGCGATGTCTATATGGTCGATGGCGACGTTTTCAAAGGGGGTGCCCCGGCTGTAGGTATGGGTCAGGGCTTTGGTTTCAATTATCGGCATAGAGCCTCCGCAATTGCTGTCGAACAGGATTCGGGATCGATAAGGTCGGCGGGCAGATCCATGCCTGCCTGCCGGAGTTCCAGAAGAAGCGCTGTGCTCTCCGGTACGGTGAGCTGCAGGCTGCGGAGCCGGTCCGCCTGGGACAGAACCTCCCGGGGGCTTCCGTCCAGGGCGATGCGGCCCTGATCCATGACCACCACCCGGTCGGCCCGGGCGGCTTCGTCCATGTGGTGGGTGATGAGGATCACGGTGATGCCCTGCTCCCGGCAGAGGGACTCGATGGTGGCCAGTACCTCCTGCCGGCCCCGGGGGTCCAGCATGGCGGTG
>CAZSAX010000111.1:0-5828 GCA_964605075.1 uncultured Oscillospiraceae bacterium | reverse complement strand
GGCTTCTGGGGCCTGATCATTCTGATGTGCTGGCAGCAGATCGGCTATATGATGATCATCTACATTGCCGGGCTCCAGGCGGTGCCGGAGGATATGATCGAAGCCGCCCGTATCGACGGTGCCAACGGCTGGCAGAGTCTGTGGCACATCACCATTCCCTCGGTGATGCCCTCCATCACCATCTGCACCTTCCTGTCCCTGACCAACGGCTTCAAGCTCTTTGATCAGAACCTGGCCCTCACCGGCGGTCTGCCTTATCTCATCAACCCCGACGGCAGCTCGGTGCATACCACGGAGATGCTGGCCCTGAACATCTATAACACCTTCTACGGCCAGAATGTCAATTCCCGGGGTACGGCGCAGGCCAAGGCGGTGCTGTTCTTCATCCTGGTGGCGGCCATCGGCCTGATCCAGCTGGCGGCGACCCGGAAAAAGGAGGTCCAGCAGTAATGAAAACTCTCAATCACAAACGTCGTTACGGGAAAACGATCCTGACGATCGTCCTTTCGCTGGTGAGCCTGGTGTATGTGTTCCCGGTGTTCATGGTCCTTATGAACTCCTTCAAGGTCAATACCTTCGTCAAAACCGCCACCTTTGCCTGGCCCCGGGGGGAGAGCTTTGCGGGCTTTGACAACTTCATCAAGGGCATGACCTTCGGCGGGTATCCCTTCTGGAAGAGTGTTCTGTACAGTCTGGTGATTACCCTTCTGTCCACGGCGCTGATCCTTCTGTTCACCTCCATGGCTGCCTGGTACATCTCCCGGGTGGACTCTTTGGTGTGCCGCATCGTGTATTATGCCTGTGTGTTCTCCATGGTGGTGCCGTTCCAGATGGTGATGTTCACCCTGTCCAAAACGGCGGATACCCTGCATATGAACACCCCCTGGACCATTCCGGTGATCTATCTGGGCTTCGGCGCGGGGCTGGCGGTATTTATGTTCGTCGGCTTCGTCAAGAGCATCCCGCTGGAGGTGGAGGAGGCAGCGGCCATCGATGGCTGCAACCCCCTGCGCACCTTTTTCAGCGTGGTGCTTCCGATGATGAAGCCCACCATGATCTCCGTGGCGATTTTGGAGATCATGTGGGTCTGGAACGACTATCTGCTGCCCTATCTGGTTTTGGACCGGACGGCCTATATGACCATCCCCATCCACATCCAGTATCTCAAGGGCAGCTACGGCACGGTGGATCTGGGCGCG
Source organism: uncultured Oscillospiraceae bacterium (assembly GCA_964605075.1). GTDB lineage: Bacteria > Bacillota > Clostridia > Oscillospirales > Oscillospiraceae > CAJOIG01. Next base: position 4,629 of record CAZSAX010000111.1, on the reverse strand, counting down.
ACCATGGCCCTGATCTTCCTGAGCATCCTGCCGGTCATTATCTTCTACCTGCTGTGCCAGAAGCACATCATCAAGGGCGTTGCTGCCGGCGCGGTGAAAGGATAAGCATTGACCATCAAAGACCTGGCGGCCCTGTCCGGCTATGCTGTGGGCACGGTGTCCCGCGTTTTGAATCATCAACCAAATGTCAGTGAAAAGGCCAGGACTACCATCCTGGCCTTGGCTGAATCTCATGGCTTTGAACTCAACTCCAACGCCAAGAACCTTAAGCAGCGCAGCTCCAACGGCATCCTGGTGGTGGTGCGCGGCGTGCACAACGAGCTGTTTGCCGCCCTGGTGGAAAAGCTGCAGGGCCTGGCAGCGGGGAAGTACCGGCTGGTGGTGGACTATATCGACGAGCTGGGGCACGAGGTGCGCCGGGCCCGGCAGCTGGTGCGGGAGATCAAGCCTCAGGGGATCCTGTTTCTGGGCGGCAACAGCGCCCATTTTGCCGAGTGCTTTGAAGGCATTGAAGTCCCGGCTGTGCTGGTGACAAACTCCGCCAAAGGGCTGGGCTTCCCCAATCTCTCCAGCGTCACCACGGACGACAGGGCGGCGGCGGCCGAGGCCATTGACCGGTTGGCGGCGCTGGGACACCGGGATTTTGCCGTCATCGGCGGCGATCTGGACAACTCCGACACCAGCCGCCTGCGCTACGCCGGCTGTCTGGAAAGTTTTGAAAAGCATGGCATTGCCTTTGATGCCGGCCGGCGCTACCGCCGGGCCCGCTACTCCTACAGCGACGGATACCGGGCCATGGCACAGATCCTGGAAACGGAGAAAACCGTGACGGCGGTGTTTGCCATGTCGGATACCATGGCCATCGGCGCGGCCCGGGCCATCCGGGATGCGGGCAAGCGCATTCCGGAGGATATATCCCTGGTCGGCTTTGACGGCCTGCCCATCTGCGGCTACTATTCGCCCCGGCTTTCCACGGTGATCCAGCCGACCGCCTTTATGGCGGAAACCAGCTTTTCCATCCTGAAGGATGCCATTGAAAACAATGCCCCGGCCTGCCAGATTTCCGCGCCCTATGAGTTCGCGGAGAACGGCAGCCTGAGGGCCCCGTCCCCTAAACGATAACCATAACAGATAAAAGGAATACGACTATGAGAGCAAGCGCGATTTTGCTGCACATCACCTCTCTGCCCAGCCCCCACGGCGTGGGCACACTGGGCAAGGAAGCCTATGAGTTTGTGGACTTTCTGAAAAAGGCCGGGCAGAAATACTGGCAGATCCTGCCCCTGGGCCCCACGGGCTACGGGGATTCCCCCTATCAGACCGATTCCGCCTTTGCCGGCAATCCCTATCTTATCGACCTGGATGCGCTGGCGGCGGAGGGCCTTCTGACCCGGGAAGAGATCGATTCATATTTCTGGGGCGAGAACCCGGAATACACGGACTACGGCGCTTTGTACAACGGCCGCTTCCCTCTGCTGGCCAAGGCCTGCCGGCGGGGCTGGGAGCGGGACAGGGAGGCCGTGGCGGCTTTTTTGGAGAACAACGACTGGCTGCCGGATTATGCGCTGTTCATGGCGCTCAAGCGTCATTTCGGCATGAAGCCCTGGCACCAGTGGGAGGACGAAGATGCCCGTCTGCGGCGCTCCGAGGCGGCGCTGGAGCGCTATCGGGAGCTGCTGCAGGAGGATATTCGCTTCTTTGTCTACACCCAGTTCCTGTTTTTCCGGCAGTGGGACGCCCTGCGGGATTATGCCCGGCAGCAGGGGGTGGGCATCATCGGGGATGTGCCCATCTATGTGCCCATGGATTCGGCGGATGTTTGGGCGGGGAGTGAGTACTTCCAGCTGGACGAACAGCGCCGCCCCCGCTGGGTGGCCGGGGTGCCGCCGGATTATTTCACCGCCGACGGTCAGCTCTGGGGCAACCCTCTGTATGACTGGGAGAAGATGAAAAACGACGGCTTCCGCTGGTGGATCCGGCGTATGGGGGCCGCCGCCAGACTCTATGACATCGTGCGCATCGATCATTTCCGGGGGCTGGAGAGCTACTGGGCGGTGCCGCCGGAGGAGCCCACGGCCCGGAACGGCCATTGGGTCCAGGGACCCGGCCGGGATTTTATCCGCGCGCTGCAGGAGAACTTCCCCCAGGTGACCATCATCGCCGAGGATCTGGGCTTCCTGACCCCGGAGGTCATCGATCTGGTGAAGTTTTCCGGCTATCCCGGCATGAAGGTTTTGCAGTTTGCCTTTGATTCCCGGGAGCCCAGCAACTATCTGCCCCACTGCTATGACGCCAACTGTGTCTGCTATACCGGCACCCACGACAATGCCACGCTTCGCCAGTGGCTGGATGATGCCGCGCCGGAGGATGTGGCCTTTGCCAGAGAGTATTTCGCCATCCGGCCGGAGGAGAATTTCAACCGGGGGGTCATCCGGGGCGGTATGCGCTCCGTGGCGGAGCTGTTTGTGGCGCAGATGCAGGACTGGCTGGAACTGGGCGGCGAGGCCCGGATGAACCAGCCGGGCCGGCTGGGCGGCGGCAACTGGTGCTGGCGCATGAAGCCGGGCCTTCTTAGGGATGAACTGGCGGGGGATATTGCCCGCATGACCTATATTTACGGACGCTGAAAGGAAAGAGCATGAAAAAGATCCTGATTATTGGCGGCGGCGCGGCGGGCCTTTCCGCGGCGGTGACGGCGGCGGAAATGGGCGCGGCGGTCACGGTGCTGGAGCGCCATGGTGTCACCGGCGGCAACGGCCAGTTTGCCGAGGGCGTGTTCGGCGCGGGCAGCCGGCTGCAGAAGCGGCTGAACATTGACGCGGACCCGGCCCGGCTTTTCCGGGAGGCCATGGAATACAGCCACTGGCGTTCCGATGCCCGGCTGACCCGGGCGCTGATCGATGCATCGGCGGAAACGGTGGACTGGCTGAGCGGGCTGGGCGTTGGCTTCTGCCGGGTCATTCACCACATGGTGAACCAGTCGCCGGAGGTCTTTCATATGACGGCCCAGGGGCCCACGGGCAAATATGTCATGGCGGCGCTGAAAGAGCGCTGCGGGGCACTGGGCGTGAACATCGAAACGAATGTCCGCTGCCGGGCTCTGCTGCAGGACGCCGATGGCGCGGTCATTGGCGCCGAGGCGGAAAAAGACGGGGAAACGAAGCGCTATTATGCGGATGCGGTGATCATCGCCTCCGGCGGCATGGCGGGCAACCCCCAGCTTCTCAAGCGGCTCAGGCCCGGATTTGAGCCCGATGACTTTATGCATTTCAAGGGGATCTATCACCCCGGGGACGGCGCCGCCATGGCGGAGGCCGCCGGGGCGGCCCTGGAACAGGACATCGCCATCGAGGGCGCCGGGCCCGTGTTCTGCGGCCCCGGGCCGGTGGGAGCGCTGGTGCGCTCGGCGGAGTCGGTGTGGCTGAATATTTTGGGCGAGCGCTTTGCGGACGAGTCCATTGTGGATGATTTCATTTACGGACAGAACGCCGTGGCCCGCCAGCCGGAAAAGCGCTGCTGGGCCCTGTTTGACCAGGGAACGGTGGAGCGGCTCATGGAGGGTCCGCCCAGTGTGATGGCCCCGCCGGAGCAGACGGACAGCGGCTTTGCCGGTCTGCCGGAGGCGCTGGAACGGGCGCAGGCGGGGGGCAAGCTTGTTCGGGCGGACAGCATCGAGGAGCTGGCCGCGGCCATGGACCTGGACGCCCAGACCCTGAAAAACACGGTGGAGGAATACAACGCTTTCTGCCGGGCCGGGGAGGACGGCCATTTTGCCAAGCCCCGGCGCTGCCTCTTCGCGCTGGACAAGGCGCCCTATTACGCCGCCAGAGCCGGTCTGGACATGATCACCACTCACGGCGGCATCAAGGTGAACCACCGCCTGCAGGTGGTGAACGCCGCCGGAAGAGCCATTCCCGGCCTCTGGGCCGCGGGCATCGACATCAGCGGTGTGGACTCCGGGGACTACAGCGTTACCCTCAGCGGCCACGCCTTCGGCTTCTCCCTGGCGGGGGGCCGTCTGGCGGTGAAGAATATTCTGAAATAAAAGAAAAACGGAGCCTTTTGGCCTTTTGGCCGGCTCCGTTTTTTGTTTTTGAATTCTCAGATGAGGTTGTTGCCGCTCTCTTTATCGAACAGGTGGATGACGTTGCCGCCGAAGGTGAAGCTCACCTCGGCGCCGTAGGCAAAGCTCTGCTGCGCCGCGCCCTGAAGGTCGATGGTGGGAAGCACCACCACGACGTCCTTGCCCTCGGCGTTCACATGCAGATGCACCGAGCTGCCCATCATTTCGGACACGTCCACCGTGGCCCGGATGTGAGCGTTGGCGTTGTCGGCGCAGAGCATGATGTGGTCGGGCCGGATGCCCAGGGTGATGTCCTGGGCGGGGACATTTTTTTCCCGGAGCGCGGCCTGCTTGTCCTCGGCGATGGCCACCCGGGTGCCGGAAAGGGCCACATAGTAGCTCTCGTCCTCTTTTTCCAGGCGGGCGTCGAAGAAGTTCATCATGGGCGAGCCGATGAAGCCGGCCACAAAGGTGTTGGCGGGGTGATTATAGACTTCCTGGGGGGTGCCGATCTGCTGGATGAAGCCGTCTTTCATGATGACGATGCGGTCGCCCAGGGTCATGGC
>CAZSAX010000110.1:0-5895 GCA_964605075.1 uncultured Oscillospiraceae bacterium | reverse complement strand
CGCGCCAAACTGACGCAGGAGCTTGTGATAGATCCGTCCGTGCTGAGATGTGATCTTGGCCGTGGTGTTTCCTGTGACGCCGTGGCAGATGGTCTCTGCCTCCACCAGCACATAGTCCACCCCGGCCTGCTCCAGATGCCAGGCACACAACAGCCCCGCCAGCCCGCCGCCGACAATGAGCACCTGGGTTTTTATTTCTCCTTCCAGCCGGGGAAAGGCCGGGAGTTTGCTTGTTTCCTGCCATAAAGAGGCCATGATTATCACCCGCTTTAGTATGCGCGACCCTGGGCCGATTATGAAAAATCCGCGGCAGACACTGGTCTGCCGCGGCCATTTTTTATTTTCAGCGGGCGGTGGTGTTGATGAAATGCGTCTCGGTTTTGGAATACATGATCTTCTGGTCCCGGTAAAGTCCGTAGTAGCCGGAGAACAGATAGCTCACAGCAACGGTGGTGAGATAATAGGGCATGCCCTCAAAGCCAAACAGCTCAAAGGCAATCATCAGCGAGCTGATGGGACAGTTGGTCACCCCGCAGAACAGCCCCACCATCCCGCAGGCAGCCACCAGCTCCGCCGGCAGCCCCAGCAGAGAGGCCGCCGCGCAGCCAAAGGCCGCACCCACGCAGAACGAGGGAACGATCTCGCCGCCCTTGAAGCCCGCGCCCAGGGTCAGCGCCGTGAAGAGCATCTTCAGCGCAAAATCATAAAAGGCCGTCCGTTCTCCCTGATGGAAGATGGCCTCAATAAGGCCCAGTCCCGTACCCAGATAACGATCTGTCCCCAGCGCCGCCGCCAGCAAAATCACCAGCACGCCGCCCACCGCAATGCGCAGATAAGCGTTCTGGAAGAGCTTTCTGTAAAGACGCTCGCTGCCGTGCAGCAGCAGGCAGAACAAAATACTCAGCCCGCCCACCACGGCGGCAAAGACCACCATTTTGAAAAAGATCACCGGCGTGATCGCCGGCACCGCCGCCACGGTGTAGACCTCCGGCGGCAGGCCAAAGACCCCGGCCATGAAATGGGCCAGCATGGCCGCCGTGACACAGGGCACCAGCGCGGAATAGTGCATAATGCCCACACTGATAACTTCCAGGGCGAAGATGGTGGCCGCCAGAGGCGTGCCGAAAAGTGCGGAAAAGCCCGCGCTCATGCCGCTCATAATGATCAGATGCTGGTCGTTTTCGTTGAGCTTCATGACCTTGCCCAGCTTATTGGCAATGCTGCCGCCCAGCTGAATGGCCGCGCCCTCCCGGCCGGCAGAGCCGCCGCAGAGCTGGGTCAGAACGGTGGACACAAAGATCAGCGGCGCGGTGCGGAAGGGAATGTCCGCCGAGGAATGGATGGAGGCAATGACAAGATTCGTGCCCCGGTCGCCGCTGTGCAGGAAGCTGCGGTACAAAAACGCGATCACAAAGCCCGCCGCCGGCAGCGCCAGCAGCATCCGGGGATGGGCCGCCCGGAACGCGTTGGCAAAGCCCAGGGCCCGGCCGAACAGGGCGCTCACCGTGCCCACCAGGATGCCCACCACCGAGCCGATGAACAGCCACTTGGCAAAAACCCGGATGCAGCCCGCGATCTTTTTCACCGTCGGCATGGCCCCTTCCGGCCGGCCTTCGCCGCCTTTTTTCATAAACATCGATTCTCTCCGTCTGCGGGCTCAGGGCGCATCGCGCCAGCGTCCGCTTTTCATATAATGATCGGCCCGGTCATGGGCCTTTTGCACAATCGACTCGTCAAAGCCGATGAGCCCCAGCAGGTGGATGGCATTGCGGGAACTGGCCCGGCCCGGCCGCAGCTTATAGTCAAACAGCATTTCCTGCCGGCCAACCAGCTCCTCAAAGTGAAACTGGTCGTAGGCATCCTCCAGCAGGCCGCACAGCTCCGCGTCATGGGTGGCAGCCAGACACAGGGCGCCCCGCGCCGCCAGCGCCCGGAGGACCTCACAGGAGGCGCGATGCGCTCCACGGTGTTGGTGCCCCGAAGCACCTCGTCAATAACGCAAAGAACAGGGCCGTCCGCGCCGGCGCTGTCCAGAATGCGCTTGAGAGATTTTGTCTCCACAATGTAATAGCTCTCTCCGGCCAGCAGGTCATCGCTCAGGGCCATGGAGGAATAGATACGGAAAGCATCCGCCTCATAGCGCTCCGCCAGGCAGGTGCAGAGGCTTTGGGCCATAATGGCCGCCAGGGCCGCAGTTTTCAGATAGGTGGATTTGCCGGAAGCGTTGGAGCCGGTGATAAGCATGGGCCGCCGGGCCAGAAGCTCGTTGGGCACGGCGTTTTCCAAAAGAGGATGAACCAGCCCCTCCGCCTGGATGGACGGCACTCCGTCCCGGTCAAAGCGAAGCTTCGGCCGGGTGCAGCGGCTCTCGCTTTTGCGGTACGAGGCCACGGCGATGGCCGCATCCAGCTGCCCCAGATGCTCATGGATGGTGAACACATCCTCATGGCAGCGGCCCAGCTTGTTTTTCAGAAACTCATAGGCCATCAGATCCATCAGCGTCAGACTGTTGATCAGCTCCGCCAGAGCGCTGCGGTCGGAAGCGGTGCTGACGCCGCCGGTGCGCAGTACCGGGCGAAGCCGCCGGAGGCTTTCGTAAGCCTGAAGCATGTGCCGGTCCAGACCGGCGTTTTTCAGCCGTTTTATCTTCCGCACGGCAAAGACCATGGCCACAGAGTAGTTCACCGTGTCAAAATCCTTCTGCACCCGCCGGCGGGCGGCTTCGTGGAGCAGGGGATTGACAATAAGCATGGCCGCCAGCCACCGGACGCCCTGCGCCGGGGAAAAAGCCATCGACAAAGCGGCAGCCAAAAGCAAAAGGAACAAGGCGCCATATACCAGCAGCATCCCCCGGCCATGACGCGCCGGGGCAAAGGCCCGGCAGAGATCCGCCCGGCGGGTGCAGCCCAGCCTTGTCAGAATGAGTTCCAGCTTCAAGCGCAGCTCCGGGTCGTTCCCGGCAAAGTCAATAAGGGCACTGCGGCGCTCATAGCTTGATTCATCCTGCACCGGACTGCGAAGCATATAATACAGGTACTGCTCTCCGGAGGTGCTGCGCCCGGGATTGATGCGCTTGTATATCCGGTCCATGTCCAGGTCGTTCCAGGTAATGTCGTCCAGAAGAAAGCGCTCCGGCTCCCGCTCTTTCCGGAAGTCGTAATAGGCCCGGATGTATTCCATGTCACCATGAAAGTAATGAGGGTCCGGAACCGCGCCGAAGCGCTGTTGCAGAAGTTTTTTGAGCCTGCGTCCGCGCATATCCAAGGCGCCCCCTTTCCCGTTTTTTCATGTTATTCTATCATGGCCCTCACGTTTTTTCCAGCATTGCCGGGAATTTGACGCCGAGCGGGACAGGGAGTAGAATAAAGCTGACACAAAGGAAAGAAGGCCCCGGAGAGCTATGAAATATTTTGAAAAGCATCCCATGCTCATGATCGCCGTAGGCGTTCTGGGCATTTCCCTGTCCTCCATTCTGGTGCGCTATTCTCCGGCCCCCTCGGCGGTGACCGCCTGCTACCGGCTGCTGTGGACAGTGCTTCTTCTGAGTCCCGTGGTCTGGGGGCGGCCTTCCCTGCGGAAAGAGCTGCTGGCCGCGGACCGAAAAACCCTCCTCTGGAGCCTGGCCAGCGGCGTGGCTCTGGCCGCCCATTTTATGCTCTGGTTTGAGTCTTTGTACCACACCTCCGTGGCCAGTTCCACCACCATCGTCTGCACAGAGGTCATCTGGGTGGCGCTGGGCTACTGTGTGTTCCTCAAAGGCCGGCTGTCCGGCAGGGCGGCTGGTGCCATCGTTCTGGCCCTGAGCGGCAGCCTTCTGGTGGCCTGGGCCGATTCCGGCAGCGGCAGTCACCTCCGGGGCGATATCCTGGCCCTCATCGCCGCCATCGCCGTGGCCGCCTATACGCTCATCGGCCGGATGCTCCGGGAAACGACCTCCACCTCGGTCTACACCTATCTGGTCTATACCGCCTGTGCTGTGACCCTGCTTCTGACCTGTCTTGTTCAGAGTCAGCAGCTGTTCCCGGCCGAGCCCGCCGCCCTGCTGGTGGGGCTGGGGCTGGCCGTGCTTTCCACCCTTCTGGGCCACAGCGTTTTCAGCTGGTGCCTGAAATACTTCTCCCCGGCCTTCGTGTCCGCCTCCAAACTGTTGGAACCGGTGGTAGCTGCGGTACTGGCCGCCATCCTCTTTGCAGAAAAGCCCCGGCCGGTGCAGCTTCTGGGCTGTGCGCTCATTCTGGGCGGTGTGCTGTGGTATTCCCGGCTGGAGAGCAAAGCCAAATAAAACGCGCCGCAGACCAGCGTCTGCGGCGGTTATTTTTATTCTTTGACCACCGTACAGCGGTCAATGCCGTAATAGCGGAAGGCTTCCAGTGCCAGGGCGTCAATGCGCTCGCCGCAGGCCACGATGGGCACCGCCGGCGGGCAGCTCAGGCCCGCGTCCGCCAGAATCCGGCCCAGGCTTTCTTCTGCCGGGACGCTTTCCCGGGGCGACAGCATGGCCTCCCGTATGCTCATGGCCTTTTCCGCCCGGGCAAAGGCCGGGGGCTCTTCTTCCACCGCCGGACGCCGGGGGATGGCCAGAAGCGCCTCTTCCAAGCGCAAAAGCCCCTCCGCCCCTGTCTGGGGGGAAAGCATCATCACCACATGATCCGCATCGTAAAACTCGCAGAAAATGTTCTTCTCCGCCAGCCGTTGTGCCAGCTCTGTGCCCCGCCAGCCGTAGCTTTTCGGGCAAAGGCAGAGCTTGATGGGCTCCCGGCCCAAAAGCGCAAAGCCGTGGGCCGTCAGCCGCTGCTTCAGGGCCTCCACCTGGGAGATGAGGGCGGCCAGTTCTCTTGGATATTCCTGTTCCAGATAGGGATTCACCCCGTCCAGGGACTGGAGAATGAGATAGGACGGACTGGTGGAGCCGAACAGCGCCAGTGCCCCTTTGGCCTGCTCCGCCAGAAGCGGGGGCGCTGCATGGCTTATGTGCAGATAGGCGCCGCCGGTGAGCACCGGCAGGGTCTTGTGGGCCGAGTCACAGCACATATCCGCCCCCAGATCCATGGGATGCTCCGACCGGGGCAGGAAACGCCGGTAGGCCCCATGGGCGTTGTCCACCAGAAGCAAAGCGCCGTGGCGATGACACACTTCCGCCAGCGGCGCAAGCTCCACCGTCTGGCCCAGATAGTCCGGGTCCGTGAGATACACCGCCCCGGGCTTTGTTTCCGCGGTTTCAAAAAAGCGCTCCAGATAAGCCCCGTCCACCGGGCAGGACAGATAGCTTTTCGGCGTCTCGGGCCAAAGCCATGCCACCTCCGCATCCAGCAGCGCGGCGGCGCTCAGAAAGCTCTTATGAACATTCCGCCCGGCAGCCACAAGAAAGGGCCGCTTTTGCCGTTTGGCTTCCAGCATGGCCAGATACAGCATGGCCCGCACCACCTGGGAGGAGCCCTCCGTGGAGTAAAAGCTTTTCGCCCCAAAAAGCCGGGAGGCGTTTTCTTCGCTTTGGGCCAGGATGCCGAAGGCCTCGTACAGGCTGTCCGCCCCGTCAAACTCCGTGATATCCAGAGCCTCAACGCCCAGAGGGCCCCGACCCTTATGCCCCGGCATATGCAGGCGCAAAGCACCGCCGGCGGCGTAGTTTTTTACAAAGTCACAAACCGGCGTTTCCATCAGCCGGCGTCTCCCAGGGCCTTGGCCACCTGGATCATAATGGCGCACTCCATACGCTTTTTGAACAGCTCGCAGCCGTATTCGTACACACCCTGGATGCTGCCCGTGGCGTGATAGGCGTTGGCGGCGCAGCCGCCGGAGCAGTACAGCCGGGCCCAGCAGCTGCGGCATTCCGGCCGGGCATAGACGTGGCAGGCGCAGAAACCGTCTTGGACGGCAGTGTTGTTCACGCCGTCC
>CAZSAX010000109.1:0-5899 GCA_964605075.1 uncultured Oscillospiraceae bacterium | reverse complement strand
GCAATTCGGCATATACATTCAGAACAAATCAGAGATAAAAATCGATATTACAGCCACCCGGTTGGCCAGCTGGATGAAGAACTCGGCAATGCCGGTACGCTCCAGGAAGGCGCCGAAGATAATGAACACAACGATAAACTTGGAGCAGACCTGCACCGGTGTGGTGAAGATGCCCTTCACGGAGTAGGACAGGCCGTGGCTGAGCCACTTGACCGCTTCCAGCAGGCCCTTATCGCGCACGCACGCGTTATAATATAGGGCGTAGATCACAAACACCGCCGCCACGCAGAGGATGGGAACGCCCACGCTGCGCCGGCAGAGCTCCGCCACCGCCAGAACGATGATGATGCCGCCGATGATCTCCATGCCGGTCAGCTTGGTGTAGTTGGTGGCGCGCATGGTCAGATCCTGGCCGTTCGCCACAATGTAAAACACCGCTGCAGCGCTGACGATCATAATGACCCAGTCATACCAGGGCATGTGATTGACCTTCTGCAGGCCTTTTTTCACCGGGAAGTTCAGATAACCGATGATCAGAATGCAGCCCAGGAACGAGGGATAGCGGATCAGATCCAGCCAGGTGGCAAACAAAGTCACATAAATTGCAAACAGAGAAAAGGCCGCCATGATGGCATAAACCACCCATTTCTGCCAGCCCTCCCAGACGCGGGTGTTGGATTCCCGGTCATACTTTTTCATGACCTCATCCACCGCGGCCTGGTCAAATTCGAAACTTTCCTCCGCTGCCGCCGTCTCAACGACCGGCTCCGCAGCCTCAGCGTCTTTCTTTTTGAACAACGCCATAACAAACCTCCATAAAATGTTCCGGCGAAAACGCCCCAGGGGTGGTTATCCGAATACCCATCCCTGCGGCGTGTTTGCCGCAAAATGCAAGGGTCGGAGTGCCGCCGAAGCGGCACTCCGTTCACACTTGAGTCCGAGAAAATTACTCCGCGATCTCCACTTCGATGCCCTTTTCGGCATAGTAGCGGGCAGCACCGGCGTGGAAGGGCACGGCGATGCCGTCGGTGGCGAACTCAACGCTCAGCTCGGCGCCCTTGGCGTGGCGCTCGGTGATGGCGTCGGCGTTCTCGAAGATGGTGGACACGATGGTGTAAGCGACCTCTTCGTCCAGATCGGCGCGGCAGGCCAGGGTGGCCTTCACGGTGATGGTGACGGCGTCCTCATCGAAACCGGCATAGGTGCCGGCGGGAATGGTCAGAGAAGCGTACCAGGGGCAGGCCTCCAGGAGGGTGGCCATGTGCTCATCGTCGATGGAGATGAGATACACGTCCTTGGAGGTGGCCAGGTCCGTCACCGCGGTAGTGGGGGCGCCGGCGCAGAGGAAGGCGGCGTCGATCTTGCCGTCCTTCAGGCTTTCGGTGGAGTCACCGAAGGACTGGTAGATGGGGTTGATGTCGTCGATGGTCATGCCATAGGCCGCCAGGACGTCGATGGTGTTGTAGTAGGTGCCGGAGCCGACGTCGCCAACGCAGACGTTCTTGCCGGCCAGGTCATCGATGGAGTCCAGCTCGGGGTTGCAGGTCACGATCTGCACGGTCTCGGCGTACAGGGCGCCCAGGATGCTGAAAGAGTCAACCGCGCCGGTCTCCTCGAAGGAGTTGGTGCCGAAGTAGGCATAGGTGGAAACGTCGGACTGGACGGTGGCCAGGTCGAACTCGCCGATGTCGATGCCTTCAATGTTGGCCTTGGTGCCGCCGCTGGAGACATAGTTGATGGAGATGTCGGTGTTTTCGCCGATGTAGCCGGACAGAACGCCGCCGAAGGCATAGTAGGTGCCGGACTCGCCGCCGGTGCCCATGGCCAGGTTGGCGCTGACGGTGGACAGCTCTTCTGCCTCTTCCGCTTCTTCCGCCGCTTCCTCAACGACTTCTTCCGCGGGGGCTTCCGCCGCCGTTTCCTCGGCAGGGGCTTCTTCCTTGGCGCCGCAGGCGCACAGGCTCAGGACCATCATCATGGCCAGGAGCAGGGCAAGGATCTTCTTCATTTTTGTTGTCCTCCTGAAATAGATTTGAATAAACGCAGAGCGGATATTTCAGATGAGATGCATTATAAACCTATAATAAAGAAAAGGCAAGAGCAAAATGAAATTTTTTTCTCATGAAAATTCAAAAAATTCAGCTCGTTAAAGTATAAACATTTCCCTTTTCCATATTTTGTGCTTCCCGGCGGATTTTCCGCCCTTTCTCCACCATTTGTTCACCCTGAATTAATCTTCACTTAATAATTTAAGTATAACCGGCCGGATCGCTTGACAATTGACCAACAAACAATTATAATGCCATCTGCATCATTATTTAAGAAAGGATATGCAAAAATGAAAAAAGCTCTTGCTCTTGTCATGGCCGTGCTGATGATGGTCAGCCTTTGCGCTTGCGGCGGCGTTGACGCAGAAACCGCTGCCAAGCTCGATGACATCCTGACCCGCGTTCAGGCCATCGAAGCTCAGCTCACCACCGAAGAAGCCGCTCCCGTCGAGGAGGAGGAAGAAGAAGTTGTTATCATCATTCCTCCCGTGCAGACCGGCGCTCACCTGGCTGACATTCTCCTGTCCGCCTGCGGCACCGAAGGCTACTCCTTCGAGTACGGCGCCACCTACTACGACACCATCACCGCCGTGAACACCCTGGGCTTCGAAGCCACCTGGTCCATGGGCGATGAGAACCCCGCGGCCGAGTACAAGGCCATGGCTCAGAGCGACGACGCCGCCGCCACCGAGAAGATCATTGTTGACTTCGAGTGGAACGGCCAGAAGGAAGTCTGGTCCGTCCTGCCCACCACCGGCGCCGAAGGCCTTGTCTGGATCAACGACGCCATGGGCGAAGTCATGAAGACCGAAGGCTGGACCTACGTGAAGAAGGACGCCCAGGGCGACCCCACCGCTCAGGTTCAGTTCATTGAGGACGCCATCGCCGCCGGCAACGTGGGCGCCATCATGTGCGCTGCCATGTCCGTCGAGCTGCTGCAGGACGTGGTCGTCCGCGCTCTCGAGGCCGGCATCGCTGTCGCCTACCTGGGCGCCGAGCCCACCGCCTACGGTGTTTCCGGCTGTGTCTACACCGCCTATGAGATCACCGGCATGTACGCTGTCCAGGCCGCTGAGCACTGGGTCGCCGAGCGCGTCGCCGCCGGCGGCAATGTGCCCACCAACGCGGACGGCAAGTACGAAGTCGCCATCGACACCTACTACGACATCGCCGACGGCGTGTATCGTTCCAACGCCATGGAGGGCACTGTGAACTCCTCCGAGATCCTGACTCTGGTCTCCAACACCACCTCCTACGGCCAGAACGCTTACTCCGACGCTTACAACAACGCTCAGGACGTCCTGGGTGCCAACCCCGACTGCCACATCTTCATCGCTTATGAGCCCGAAGAGGCCATGGGCGCTGCCGACGCCATCGCCAACCACTGCGAAGTCAACGGCCTGGATCTGGCTGACTACTGCGTGATCCCCTGCTACGCCGAGGACACCACCTTCACCGAGATGTACAACGAGTCCGCGGCCGACGCTTCCGCCAACGCCATCAAGGGCTACGCCACCTACGGTGATCCCGCTGTCCCCGCCGAAGTCGCTGCTGAGATGTATGGCCCCGCCATCGACGGCATGCTGAACTTCGTTGCCAACATGGGCTAATCCCTGACGAAGTATTCCAAATCCCGGAGGCGGTGCGAGATCCCTCGCACCGCCTCTTTGGGAAAAATCCCCTGCAACCCACTTTTGTGAATTCTGGAGAGGTATCCCTATATGAATGAGAAAACACCGATTCTCTCTCTGAAAGACATTGTCAAACTGTTCCCGGGCGTTGTGGCCCTGAAGAACGTTTCTCTGGATTTCTATCCCGGTGAGATCCATGCCATCGTCGGCGAAAACGGCGCGGGCAAATCCACCTTCATCAAAACCATCACCGGCGCTCACGCCCCCGACGGCGGCAGCATCACCGTGGACGGCGAGACCCACAAGGCCATGAACCCGGCCCTGGCCCGCAAGTACGGCATCGAGTGCATTTATCAGGAATTCAACCTCATCGACGTCCTGTCCGCCGCGGAGAACATCTGCTACGGCGAAAAGATGGGCCGCCTGGTGAACCAGAAGGCCATGAATGAACGCGCCAAGAAGATCTTTGACGACTTCGGCGTGGACATTGACCCTTCCACCCTTGTGCGGGATCTGACCCCCGGCCATATGCAGATCGTGGAGATCGCCAAGGCCGTGAGCAAAAACGCCCGCGTTCTGATCCTGGACGAACCCACCGCGCCTCTGTCCGTAGCCGAAGTGGAGATCCTTATGCGGATCGTCCGCAAGCTGCGCGACGACGGCGTGGCGATCATATACATCTCCCACCGCCTGGATGAGATCTTCTCCCTGTCGGACAAGGTCTCCGTTCTGCGTGACGGTGAGTACATCACCACTCTCGAAACCGACAAGACCAACCGGGCCGAACTCATTAAATACATGGTCGGCCGGGAAATGACCCAGACCTTCCCCAAGCGCAGCGCCACCATCGGCGATGTGGCTCTGGAGGTGAAAAACCTCACCGGCAACGGCGTCAGGAACATCTCCTTCCAGGCCCACAAGGGCGAGATCCTTGGCATCTCCGGTCTCGTGGGCGCGGGCCGCACCGAGATCATCAAGGTCATCTTCGGCGCGGAAAAAAAGCAGTGGGGCGAGATCTACGTTAACGGCGAGCTGGCCAACATCCGCTCTCCCCGGGACGCCATGATGAAATACAGGATCGGCCTCTGCCCCGAGGACCGGAAGCGGGAAGGCTGCTTCCTGGGCGAGACCATCTCCTGGAACATGGTCTATAACGTCCTGGGCATCATCTCCAGCTTCGGCGTGGTCAACCGCAAAAAGGAAAAAGAGATCGCCGACTATTACGGCCAGTCCATGCGGGTCAAGGCCCCGAACCTGGACAAGACCCAGGTGGTCACCCTCTCCGGCGGCAACCAGCAGAAGGTGGTCGTGGGCAAGGCCCTGGCCGCCAACGCCGACATCGTCATCTTCGACGAACCCACCCGGGGCATCGACGTGGGCGCCAAGTACGAGATCTACGAGCTGATGAACGGCCTGGTGGAAGAAGGCAAGTGCATCATCATGGTCACCTCCGATATGGAGGAGCTGCTGGGCATGTCGGACCGCATCGTGGTCTTCGGCGAAAAGTGCATGGCCGGCACCCTGGAAAAACACGAATTCTCCCAGGAACGCATCCTGGATATGGCGTCCACGGGCGCGAACCACTGATTTAGGGGGCAAAACACATGAAAAAAGTGAAAAACATCCTCAAGGACATGACCATGGTCTTTGTTCTCATCGGCCTGCTCATCGTCTTCGGCGTGCTGTGCAAGTCCATTGCCGGCCGCAACTTCCTGAGCCTGGCGAACCTGCTGAACATCCTGGGCCAGAACGCAAACCTTCTCATCATCGGTGTGGGCATCACCTTCATCATGCTGGGCGGCGGCATGGACCTCAGCACCGGCTATCTGGTCGCCACCACCGGCGTGGTCATGGCCCTGCTGAACACCACTGCCGGCCTGGGCTTTATCCCCACCATCCTCTGCGGCATCCTGCTGGCGGTGCTTCTGTCCGCCTTCAACGGCGCGGTGTACGCCTGGCTGAAGGTTTTTCCCTTCATCATCACCCTGGCCACCCAGTACATCCTCAACGGCTCCACCTTCCTGCTCACCGGCGGCATCTCCAAGACCTTCCGGGGCCTGTCCGACGGCTTTAAGATCCTGGGCGGCTACAACTTCAACTTCGGCGGCGGCGCCGCTCTGAAGTCCGGCGTGCTGGTGGCCATCGTCATGGTGATGCTGGGCGCCTTCATCCTCAACAAGACCCACTTCGGCCGCAACGTCTACGCTCTGGGCTCCAACC
>CAZSAX010000108.1:0-5943 GCA_964605075.1 uncultured Oscillospiraceae bacterium | reverse complement strand
GACTGTCATACAGGCGCTGGACGGTGTCATAGACATACAGGCCGTCCTGGGCCTTGGTGGTGGATTTGATGCTCCAGACCAGCAGCTCCATGCCAAGGCTTTCCGCCACGGCCTGGGCCAGCATGGTCTTGCCGGTGCCGGGCTCGCCCTTGACCAGCAGGGGCTTCTGCAGCGCCATGGCAATGTTCACGCTGCGCAGCAGCTCTTCCGAGGCCACATAGCCTTTGCTTCCCGAAAATTGTTCCATAAATCTTTCCTCTTTCCGCCATCGGAATTCCAGCCGCCCGGAGGGGCTGTTTGTGCGTCTTTTACAGGGCTGCGCCCTGGATATTTTATGTTATCATAGTGGAAAAGTCGTGTCAATCGTGCTATGATAGATAAAATTCTTGATGGAAATGGTGGGATACATTATGCTGTGGACCCTTCCGGCGCTGCTTATCATCGCTCTGGGCCCCTGGGCCATGAAGGCCCTGTGCAAGCGTTTTGCGGCCCTGGATCTGCTGGGCTCCGTATTCATGTGCTATGCGCTGGGCCTTGTGCTGAGCTTTGTTTTTTCCGCCGCGGAAGCGGACATGTCTCTTATCACCACGCTTTACTCCGTGTTTGTAATGCTGGCCATTCCCCTGATCCTTTTTTCGGCGGATCTGGGCGCTCTCAGGCGGCTGGCAAAGCCCATACTGCTGTCCTTCTGTCTGGGTACGGCGGCGGTGATCGCCGTTTGCGTGCTGGGCTTTTTCCTGTTCCGGAACAGCTTCCCCCAGAGCCGCACCGCCGCGGATATTTCCGCCATGCTCATCGGCATGTACACCGGCGGCACCCCCAACACCCTGGCCATCGGCAAGGCGCTGGGCGCCGGCGAGACCATCATGCTGGTGCAGACCGCGGACATCGTTAGCGGCGGCGTTTACTTCCTTCTGCTGATCTCCGCCCTGCCCCGGCTTTTGGGCAGGGTCCTGCGGCCCTATCAGACCCCCGACAAAACCCTTTCGGGTCCGGCGCAGGATCTGACCCAGGAAGTGCAGGCCCGGGGCGCGGGCCGGCCCTATTTCTTCGGGCTGATGAAGGCTTTGGCCCTGGCGGTGGTCTGCGTGCTCATCGCCGTGGGCGCCGCCCTGGCCCTGCCCCCGGAGGCGGGTGCGGGCCGCTTTGCCAATATCGACCGCTATACCGCCGTGATCATGCTGCTGGCCACCACCCTGGGCGTCGGGCTGAGCTTTTCCAAAAAAGTGCGGGCCTTACCCGGCTCCTACGACGCGGGGCAGTACCTCATCCTCATGTTTTCCGTGGGCATGGGTCTGTGCTTTGACCTGAGCCGGCTGGGGGAGATTTTGCTTGTGATCGGCGTGGTCTTTTTCATCGAAGCTTTCACCGTGATCCTGCATGTGATCCTGGCCCGATTCGCCCGCATCGACCGGGACACCATGATGATCACCTCCGTGGCCGGCGTGTTCGGCCCGGCTTTCATCATCCCCGTGGCCCGGGCCCTGAAAAACGACGAGATCATCCTCCCCGGCATCCTCTGCGGCATTTTGGGCTACGCCATCGGCAACTATCTGGGCATCGGCATCGGCAGCCTGCTGCTGGCCTTGTGCCGGCTGTGAAAAAGGAGAGAGCATGCCAAAGATCCTTGAAATCACGGACCTTTCCATCCCGGAGCTGGCGGTCTACACCCAGCTCACCGGGCATCAGCTCCAAAACCGCCGGGAGCCGGACAAGGGGCTTTTCATCGCCGAGAGCGAAAAGGTGATCGGCTATGCGCTGGAGGCGGGCTGCCAGCCGGTATCGCTTCTGATGCCCCGGCGTTTTGTGGAAAAAAGCGGCGCGCTGCTGGCGCGCTGCGGGGACATCCCGGTTTACACCGCTTCGGAGGGACTGCTGGAAACGCTCACCGGCTACGCCCTCACCCGGGGCTTCCTCTGTGCCCTGCGGCGGCCCGCGCCCGGGGCGGCGGAGGCCGTCTGCGAAAACGCCCGGCGGGTGGCCGTGCTGGAGGGCATCGTGGACCCTACCAATGT
This sequence comes from uncultured Oscillospiraceae bacterium, assembly GCA_964605075.1. GTDB lineage: Bacteria > Bacillota > Clostridia > Oscillospirales > Oscillospiraceae > CAJOIG01. Next base: position 3,928 of record CAZSAX010000108.1, on the reverse strand, counting down.
GGGGGCTCTGTTCCGCTCGGCGGCCGCTTTGGGCATGGACGCCGTGCTGCTGTCCCCCGGTTGCTGTGACCCCCTGCACCGGCGGGCCCTGCGGGTGAGCATGGGCACGGTGTTCCAGGTCCCCTGGGCCCGGCTGGGGAAGGACCACAGCCGCTGGCCGGAAGATGGCTTTGACTTCCTGCGCGCCCAGGGCTTCAAAACCTGTGCCCTGGCCCTGGATGACCGGGCCATCGCCGTGGAGGACCCCCGGCTCCGGGCGGAAGAGAAGCTGGCGCTGGTCCTTGGCACCGAAGGCTGCGGCCTGTCGCCCCAAACCATCGCCGCCTGCGACTACACGGTGATGATCCCCATGGCCCACGGGGTGGACTCCCTGAATGTGGCCGCTGCCGGCGCCGTGGCCTTCTGGGAGCTTCGCCGGCGCTGAGCAATTCCCACCAGACGGCCCCCGCCGTCTGGTTTTCTTCTTGCCCTTTCCGGGGCGGATATGCTATGCTGAAAGAAAGGGAAAGGGAGGTGTTTTGCCATGGCGATCCTGGATATGGACTGGCTGAAAGGCCGGGTGGTCTCGGTGATCGGCCTTGTGAAAAACGCCGGCAAAACCACCTGCCTCAATGCCCTGCTTGCCCAGATCTACGAAAGCGGAAAACTTCCTCATCCCGCCATCACCAGCATCGGCCGGGACGGGGAGAGCACGGACATAGTCACCGGCACCTGCAAACCCGGCATCTTCATCCGGGAGGGCACCCTGGTGGCCACCGCGGAGGGCCTGCTTCCTTACGGCGATTTCACCAGAGAGTTTCTGCTGTCCACCGGGGTCTCCACCCCCATGGGCGAGGTTTTTGTCCTCAACGCCCGCTCCGGCGGGTGGGTGCAGCTGGGCGGCCCCTCCATGACCGAGCAGCTCAAAATCCTCAACCGCCGGTTTTTTGATCTGGGGGCGGACTGCGTGCTCATCGACGGCGCCGCCGGGCGCCGCTCCCTGGGGGCGGCCTCGGTGGCCGACGGGGCGATCCTCTGCGCCGGGGCAAGTCTTGACCGGAGCATGGAAAAGGTGGCAGAGGAAACGGCCTTTATCGCCGCCCTCATGCAGCTTCCCCTCTATGCGGGCGAAGAGGACGCCATCGCCCTGCCCGGGGCAGTCACGGACAGCGTGCTGGTGGGTATTCTGAAGCAGGGCAAGGCCCTGGCCGGGAAGAGCCTGGTGGCGGACGACCCGTCAAAGCTGCTGTTTTCTTCCCAAAACTATGCAAAGCTGGCCCGCCTGGGGGCCCGGATGTGCCTGCTGGCCCGGCCGAAGCTGCTGGCGGTGGCGGTGAATCCCGTGTCCGCCCGGGGCTGGCGCTTTAAGCCGGAGACCTTCCGGCAAAGCGTGGCGGCCCGGGTGGATGTGCCCGTGGTGGATGTGATGGGAGGTGCCCCATGATCGATAAAAGCCTGCGCCGCCTGTGCGGCCTGCAATACATACTGGACAAGCTGGAGCCCATGAGCCCCTTTGGGGCGGAGCGGCTGCGCAGCCTTTCGCTGTACAGCGACCGGGAGGCCCTCAGCGCCGAGCTGAACCGGGTGCGGCTGCTTTCCCGGGCCGAGGATTTTGCCCTTCTGGCCCCGGCCCTGGACCGGGAACTGATGCAGTTGAAGGACATCCGGCAAAGCCTGCGCCGCTGCGGACAGGGCCAGTCCCTGACCATGCCGGAGCTGTTTGAGTTCAAAGGCTTTCTGCTGACGCTGGCCCGTTTGGTCCCCCTGTATGAGAAAAGCTGTCCCCTGCCGGGCCTGCGCTTTTCCGACAGCCGGGAGGCACTGGCCGTTCTGGATCCCCGGGGGGAGGGCCGGCGCAGCTTCACCATCGAAGACGCCGCCACCCCGGAGCTGTTTGAACTCCGGCGCCGGAAACGGGCAGTGGAAGCGGAGCTTTACCGGAGCCCGGAGGAGGCCCGGCGCACCGAGCTTCGCCTGCAGAGGGAGGACATCTGCGCCCGGGAGGACGCCCAGGAACGGGCGGTCTGCGCCGGACTTTCGGAAAAACTGGCTCCCCATTGCCCGGGGCTGCTGGCGGACTGCGAAGCCCTGGGGCATCTGGATCTTCTGCTGCGCAAGGCCGCGCTCCTGCGGCGGCAAAACGCCGTCCTTCCCGTCATCCGGGAGGGGGACATCGCCTTCCGGGCCATGACCAACCCGGAGCTGGCCCAGGGCATCGCTGACCGGGGCGGCCGTTTCGTGCCGGTTTCCATCACCCTTTCCCGGGGCGCCGCGGTGATCACCGGGGCCAACATGGGCGGCAAGACCGTGGCCCTGAAAACCCTGGCGCTGAATGTTTTGCTGGCCATGGCGGGCTTCCCCGTCTTCGCGAAGGCCGCCGGTCTGCCCATGATCGAAGATCTTCGCTTCCTGGCGGGAGACGCGGAGGAAAGCCGCAGGGGCCTCTCCTCCTTCGGCGGCGAGGTTCTGCGCCTGCGGGAGGCGCTGCACGGCTTTACAGACAAAACCCTGCTCCTGCTGGACGAGCCCGCCCGGGGCACAAATCCCGACGAGGGCGCGGCCATCGTCCGGGGGCTGGTGGAATATCTGAACAGCCGGCCCGGCTTTGCCGTGGCCGCCACCCACTACGACGGCGTATCCCGGCACGCCGGACGGCATTACCGCATCGTGGGTCTGCGGGACATGGACCCGGCCGCACTGGAAAAGGAACTGAGCACAAGCTCGCTTCCCGGCCCGGAAATCATCGCCCGGCACATGGACTACGGCCTTTACCCCTGCGCCCCGGACGAGCCCTGCCCCCGGGAGGCCCTGGATATCTGCCGGCTTTTGGGCCTGGGGGACGAAGTGATGGACATCATCCGGCGCTTTTATTGAAATCGAGTTAAATAAATATAAGTATTGACGCTGACATTTTTTTGACATATAATACAAGAGCGGTGACAGCACCGTCGCCGCGCATAAACTGAATACCGGCAATAGAGGCGCGGAAACTATGGTAGCCCCGGAGGCAAAGGGAGTTTCCGCCGAAAGCGGCGCAGCGCCGCTTGGGCGCAGGGAGGCACATGGCTCTGCGACTGTCGTATGAGATCCATACGATGCGCTATGGCCGGCAGCGTTTCGGCTGCCAGCGATAGCGCATATATTTTTGCAAAAACGCATAAAAAACACATTTCACATAATGGAGGACATGAAAATGGCTGAAAAAATCACTTCCCTGATCCGCGTCCGCATGGGCGCCGAAGACGCACATTACGGCGGCAACCTGGTGGACGGCGCTCACATGGTGCATCTGTTCGGCGATGTGGCCACCGAGCTTCTCATCAAGTACGACGGCGACGAGGGTCTGTTCTGCGCCTATGACAAGGTGGAGTTCCTGGCGCCCACCTACGCCGGCGACTACATCGAGGCCTACGGCGAAATGGAGAAGATCGGCAATTCCTCCCGCACCATGTATTTCGAGGCCCGCAAGGTCATCGCCGCCCGCCCCGACATCAGCCCCAGCGCGGCGGACTTCCTGGAAGAGCCCATCATCGTCTGCCGGGCCCACGGCACCTGCGTGACCCCCAAGGACATGCAGCGTGTGGAGCATTAAGGAGAGATTCCATGGAGAAACTCATCATCACCGCCGCCATCTGCGGCGCAGAGGTCACCAAGGACCACAACCCCGCCGTCCCCTACACCACGGAGGAAATGGTCCGGGAGGCCAAATCGGCCTACGATGCCGGCGCGGCGGTCATCCATGTTCATGTCCGCGAGGACGACGGCACCCCCACTCAGTCCCGGGAGCGCTTTGCGGAGATCCTGCCTGCCATCCAGGCCGCCTGCCCGGAGGCGATCCTGATCCCCTCCACCGGCGGTGCCACCGGCATGACCCCCGAGGAGCGTCTGCAGCCCACCGAGCTGATGCCCGAGATGGCCACGCTTGACTGCGGCACCTGCAACTTCGGCG
>CAZSAX010000107.1:0-5974 GCA_964605075.1 uncultured Oscillospiraceae bacterium | reverse complement strand
TGAAGTGCTGGAAGACCATGCCCATCTTCTGGCGGTGGAGGTTGATGTCCACCTTTTTGCCGGTGATGTCAACGCCGTTGAAGATGACACTGCCGGCGGTGGGCACTTCCAGCAGATTCAGGCAGCGCAGCATGGTGCTCTTGCCGGAACCGGAGGGGCCCAGCACAACAAGGACTTCGCCCTGGTAAACATCCAGGCTGACTTCGTCCAGAGCCTTGATGACGCCGTTGTTGTAGTGCTTGGAAACATTCTGGACTTGGATGATGGAGTTAGCGGATGTCGCCACGGCGCATCCTCCTTTCGAAATACTGGATGATCTTAGAGGTGGGGAAGGTGAGGCAGAAATACAGCGCGGTGGCTACGACCAGCGGCTCCGCGATGGAGAAGGTCGCGCCCTTGACGGCGGCCACGGCGGACATGATGTCCTGCACGCCGATGGTATAGCAGATGGAGGATTCCTTGATGATGGTGACGAACTCGTTGGCGATGGCCGGCAGGATGTTTTTGATGGCCTGGGGCAGAATGATCATCTGCATGGTCTGCCACTGGGTCAGGCCCAGACTCCGGGCGGCTTCGGTCTGACCGGCGTCAATGGACTGGATGCCGGCGCGGATGATCTCCGACAGATAGGCCGCCGAGTTCATGGCCAGCGCCACAACGCCCGGGAAGAAACGCTCAAAGCGGATGAAGCCGAAGAGCTTGAAGCCCGGGAGAATACTGATGTCGGCAAAGATCACGTAATACACAATGAACAGCTGCACCAGCAGGGGGGTGGCGCGGAAGAATTCCACATAAATGCTGGCGAGGATGTTGAGGATCTTGATCTTGCCCAGCCGGCACAGAGCCAGGATCAGGGCCAGGATGAAGCCCAGGATCACCGTCAGGGCGGACAGGGAGATGGTGCAGACAACACCCTGCCAGAACAGGTCCATATACCGCAGGGTCTTTTCAAAACCTTGGATAGAGAGCACGGCTTGGTCGACTCCTTTCAACTGTTATAAAAGCGCAGGACTCCTCCCCGGGATGGGGAGGAGCTGCGCCCAAAAGTGTTTGCAGGGATCAGCCTTCGAAGTTCTCCAGCAGGCCCTCGTACTTCTCGCCGGTGGCCAGCTCGTTGGCCTGAGCCACAAAAGCGTCCATGGAGCCGTCGTCCAGGCAGTCGGCAATGGCGGCGTTGACGGCGGCCAGCAGAGCGGCGTTGCCTTCGGAAACGCCGATGGCGGAACCGGCCACGTCATAGGGGACTTCGTGGGCGATGTAGAGGTCGGGGTAGTTCTTGGCGTAGCTCTCGGCCACGGCGGTCTCGATGAAGGCGCCGTCCAGCTTGCCGTTGATGAGCTCGGCGATGATGTCGGTGACCTTGGTCAGCATCACGATGTCAGCGTCGGGGGTGTTTTCCAGGGCCAGGTCGTACTGGATGGAAGCGGTCTGAGCGCCGATCTGGTACTCAGCCTTGTTGGCGTCGGCCAGGGTGGGGAACAGGTCCTTGTTGTCGTTGATGCAGACAAAGGACTGGCCGCCTTCGTAGTAGATGTCGGAGAAGTCCATGGCATCTTCACGGTCGGGGTCGGGGCTCAGGCCGGCGATGCCCAGGTCCACGGTGCCGTTGGCCAGCTCGGCCAGAACGCCGTCAAAGTCCATGGGGATGATCTCCAGCTCCAGGCCCATGTGCTCGGCCACATAGCCGGCGATGGCAATGTCAAAACCGGCCAGAACGGGGTTGCCGTTTTCGTCGATGGCGTAGAACTCATAGGGAGCAAAGTCGGGGCTGGTGGCAACGGTCAGCACGCCGGGGGTGACGGTGGTCACTTCTTCGGCGGCGGGCTCTTCGGCAGCTTCCTCGGCGGGAGCGGCTTCGGTCTCGGCCAGCGCGGCGTCGATGTTGGCAAGGCTTTCGGAAATGGCGTCCAGCTTGGCCACGGTGTCGGCATCCACAGAGCCGCAGGCGGTCAGGGCCAGGACCATCATCACAGCCAGAAGCAGGGAAATGATCTTTTTCATTTTGTGTCTCCTTATAAAATATTATTATTACCGTTCCCGCATTATATAACGCCTTGAATGAATAAACAAGGTGTTATTCGGAGAAATTTGAATATTAATAAAATTTGGCCAAAAAAATAGGAGGAGCGCCCCGGTTTTCGGGGCGCTCTTGTGCAAATTAACCGTAAAGACGCTGGCAGATATGGGGATCCGGCGGGCGGGGCGTGTCCCGGGGCTTCATCTTTCCGCAGGAAAGGCCGCTTACGGCAAGTTTCAGCATTTTCTTTAAGGTATACTTGCTTTCGCCGGCCCAGCGCTCGCTGCGGTCGTAAACGGCGGTTTCCAGCGGCAGACCAAGCCGGGTGGCAAGGCCCCGGAGGAAAAGGTCGTCGCCATGGTAGCGGGAGAGCCTGTCCAGGGCTTCTTTGTCCATAAGGCGGAAGTCCGCATGGTCAAAGACCAGTTTGGCGCCGAACAGATTCATCAGCGCATAATAGGCCCGGGCAGTGAAACGCTTGAGGAAGGTGTCCGTATCCCGGCGATCCCGAACGCCGCAGACGATGTGGGCGCCGGCGAGGTATTTGTCCACCATCACATCGATGGCGTTGATGTCGTCCTGAAGGTCGGCGTCAATGGTGATGCTGCAGTCCGCCCGGCTGCGGGCTTCCATGAGCCCGGCCATCACGGCGTTCTGATGCCCCCGGTTGGGGGAAAGGCTCAGGCCGATGAAAAGCGGGTTTTCGTCGTGCAGTGCGCGGATGATCTCCCAGGTCTTGTCGGCAGAGCCGTCGTTGACCAGAAGAATGCGGCTTTCCGGGGCGATCTTCTGCTCGCCGATGAGCTGCTGCAGCTTCTGAAGGAATACCGGCGCCGTGCGGGGCAGGCACTCCTCTTCGTTGTAACAGGGAACTACAATGTACAAAATATCCATAAATATCACCTGCAGACTATTATAGTATCCGATTATGAAGAAAACAAGGCTGTTTTCTTGATTTTTTGCTTGAAAAGGCGAAGAAATGGGGTATAATAGAAGAAAAGTGGGAAGCAGAGGTTTTTTGACTGATTATGTTTGATATTGTGTTGTTTGAGCCTGAAATTCCACAGAATACCGGGGCTATCGCGAGGACTTGTGCGGCAACGGGTGCCCGGTTGCATCTGATCAAACCCCTGGGTTTTGATATCTCCGACGCCGCGGTGAAGCGGGCCGGTCTGGACTACTGGCATCTGGTGGATGTGCGGGTCTATGAAAACCTGGAAGATTATCTTACCCAAAACGGCGACGAAAATCTCTGGCTGCTGACCACAAAAGCCCCCCATTGCTACACCGAGGCCTCGTTTGGGGAGAATGTGACGCTGATGTTCGGCAAGGAAACGGCAGGTCTGCCGGAGGCGCTTTGCCAAAAGTATTTTGACCGCTGTGTGCGCATCCCCATGCGGCCTCAGGCCCGGAGCCTGAATCTGGCCAACTCCGTGGGCATTGTTTTGTTTGAGGCCCTGCGGCAGAATGGCTTCCCGGGTCTTATGGACAAGGGTATCATGAGCTTAGAGGAGGAATAAGCATGAACTATAACAAGAAGACGATCACCGATGTGGAAGTGCAGGGGAAGAAAGTCCTCCTGCGCTGCGACTTCAATGTTCCCCAGGACAAGGCCACCCGGGCCATCACCGACGACAAGCGCATCCGCGCGGCGCTGCCCACCATTCAGTACCTCCTGGAAAACGGTGCGGCGGTCATTGCCTGCTCCCATCTGGGCAAGCCCAAGGGCAGCTGGAAGCCGGAGCTGAGCCTGGCCCCTGTGGCGACTCGGCTGGAAGAGCTGCTGGGAAAGAAGGTCATTTTCGCCGCGGATATCGTGGGAGAGGACGCCAAGGCCAAGGCCGTGGCCCTGCAGCCCGGCGAGCTTCTGCTGCTGGAAAACCTGCGCTTTGACCCCCGGGAAGAGAAGAACGATCCCTCCTTCGCCAAGGAGCTGGCGGACATGGCGGAGCTCTATGTCTCCGATGCCTTCGGCACGGTTCACCGGGCCCATGCCTCCACCGCCGGTGTGGCGGCCTATCTGCCCGCCGTGTCCGGCTATCTGATCGGCAAGGAGCTGGGCATCATGGGCAAGGCCCTGGCAGACCCCGCCCGGCCCTTTGTGGCCATTCTGGGCGGCGCCAAGGTCTCGGATAAGATCGCGGTCATTGAAAACCTGCTGAACAAGGCCGACACCATCATCATCGGCGGCGGCATGGCCTATACCTTCATCAAGGCCCTGGGCCACAACGTGGGCGCCAGCCTCCTGGAAGAGGACAAGGTGGCGTTTGCTGCGGAAATGATCAAAAAGGCGGCGGAAAAGGGCGTTATGCTGGTTCTGCCGGTGGATACCGTGATCGCGGACAAGTTTGCTCCGGACGCTGCCAGCCTGGTGGTGGATGTGGAGAATATCCCCGACGGCTGGATGGGCCTGGACATCGGTGGTGCCACCATGAATCTGTTTGAAACGGCCATCAAGACGGCCGGCACCATTGTCTGGAACGGCCCCATGGGCGTGTTTGAGTTTGACAAGTTTGCCGAGGGCACCCGGGCGGTGGCCCGGGCCGTGGCCGAAAGCGGCGCGATTTCCATCGTGGGCGGCGGCGACAGCGCGGCCGCGGTGGAGCAGCTTGGCTTTGCCGACAAGATCACCCACATCTCCACCGGCGGCGGCGCTTCCCTGGAGTTCCTGGAAGGAAAGGAACTGCCCGGTGTGGCCTGCCTGCTGGATAAATAAGATCGGAGCGTCTTTATGGACAAACGATATCGCAAGGCGATCATCGCCGGCAACTGGAAGATGAACAAGACCGCCTCGGAGGTCAAGGCCTTTGCCTCCGAACTGCGGGCCCTGCTGAATGTTCCCAAGGGGACGGAAGCGGCGCTGTGTGTGCCCTTTCCCCTGATCCCGGCCATGCTCAAGGCCATGAAGGGCAGCCGGGTGGCCATCGGGGCCCAGGATGTGTCCGAACATGCCTCCGGCGCCTATACCGGCCAGGTCTCCGGCGCCATGCTTTCCGATCTGGGAGCGAAATACTGCATCCTTGGCCACTCCGAGCGCCGGGCCTATATGGGCGAGACGGACGAGCAGGTGAATGCCAAGCTCAAGGCCGCCCTCAGCCAGGGGCTGAGCCCCATCGTCTGCGTGGGCGAGAGCCTGGAGCAGCGGGAACGAGATCTGACCATGGAGCACATCGCCTATCAGGTGAAGGCGGCGCTTTACGGCGTGGAGCCGGAGAAGCTGCGGAAGGTGGTCATCGCCTACGAGCCCATCTGGGCCATCGGCACCGGCCGCACCGCCACCGCCCAGCAGGCTCAGGAGGTCTGCTGTCACATCCGGGCGGTCGTCCGGGGGCTGTACGATGCCCGGAAGGCCCGGGCGGTGAGCATTCTGTACGGCGGAAGCATGAACGCCCAGAACGCGGCGGAGCTGCTGGCCCGGCCGGACATCGACGGCGGTCTCATCGGCGGCGCCAGCCTGAAGCCGGCGGATTTTGCATCCATCGTGGGGGCCGCGAAGGATGAATAAGAAAACAGCGGTGCTTTTGATTATGGACGGCTTCGGCCTGGCGGAGGCGGGAGAATATAACGCCGTGTCCGTGGCCGAAACGCCCCATCTGGATAAGCTCTTTGCCCGGAATCCCAACACCCGCCTGGCCGCCAGCGGCGAGGACGTGGGTCTGCCCGCGGGACAGATCGGGAATTCCGAGGTGGGCCACACCAACATCGGCGCGGGCCGGGTGGTCTATCAGGACCTGCCCCGGATCAGCCGGGCGGTGGCGGACGGAAGCTTTTTTGAAAATCCCGCCTACGGCGCGGCTATGGACGCCGCCCGGGAAAGCGGGCATCCGGTGCATGTGCTGGGGCTTTTGTCCGACGGCGGCGTGCACAGCCATATTGAGCATCTGTATGCCCTGAGCGAAATGGCGAAGCGCCGGGGCGTGAAGCAGTGCTATGTCCATGCCTTCCTGGACGGCCGGG
>CAZSAX010000106.1:0-5988 GCA_964605075.1 uncultured Oscillospiraceae bacterium | reverse complement strand
CTTAATTTCCGGAACAGAGCCCTGCTTTCCGGAAATTAATTTTGTAATTCAACCATATGGAGAGAGTTGTATTGCATTCGGATATCAACAGCTGCTATGTGAGCATTGAGCTTCTGTCCCGGCCGGAGCTGCGGGGCAAGCCGGTGGCGGTGGCGGGCGCCCCGGAAGAGCGCCACGGCATTATTCTGGCCAGTTCCCAGGAGGCCAAGCGTTGCGGCCTGCGGGCGGGCATGGCCATCTGGCAGGCCAGACAGCTCTGCCCGGAGCTGATCACCCTGCCGCCTCATTATGACCGCTATGTGGAGTTCGCGCTGGCGGCTCAGGAGCTTTACGCCGATTTCACCGACCTGCGGGAGCCCTTCGGGCTGGACGAGAGCTGGCTGGATCTCACCGGCTGCGTGGCTCACCGGGACGGGAAGCTGGCCGCCGAGGAGATCCGCCGGCGGATGAAAAAGGAGCTGGGCGTCACGGTCAGCGTGGGGGTGAGCTGGAACAAGGTTTTTGCCAAGCTGGGCTCGGACTACAAAAAGCCCGACGCCGTCACTCACATCCGCCGGGACAACTTCAGGGAGCTGGTATGGCCGCTGCCGGTGCGGGATCTTCTGTTTGTGGGCCCGGCCACGGAAAAGCGGCTCCACGCTCTGGGGATCAAAAGCATCGGCGAGCTGGCCCGGGCCGATCCGGATACTTTGCGTCTGCGGCTGGGAAAAAACGGCCTGAGCCTGCAGGCAGCCGCCGCCGGGCACGACATCGCCCCGGTGCTGCGCTGGGGGGAATGGGCCCCTGTGAAGTCCATCGGCAACTCCACCACCCCGCCCCGGGATCTGGAAAACGAGGCGGAGGTGCGGGCGGTCCTTCTGCCCCTGGTGGAATCCGTGGCTGGCCGGCTCCGTGCCGCCGGCTTCAAGGCCGGCCTCGCGGAGATCAGCGTCCGCCAGACGGACACCCTGCAGTGGAGCAGCCATCAGGCTTCCTTTTCCCAGCCCACGGACATCACCCGCCATCTTTATGAAAAAGGCCTGGCCCTGTTCCGGGAGCATCACCGCTGGCCCCGCCCTCTGCGGGGGCTGGGCTTCCGGGTGGCGGATCTTCGCCCGGCGGACAGCCCCCAGCAGACCGATCTTTTCACCGACATAAAAAAACTGGAAAGCCTGCGCCGGCTGGACAAGGCCGTGGATGCCATCCGCGCCCGCTTCGGGGCCGACGCCATCCATTATCTCGGCGCCTCTTCCGACCCCCGGGGATTCACCAGCTTCGGCTGGCATTCATAGAATGACCGGAGGTGATGAATCATGGCAAAACAATACTTTCTCGGCGCCAACACCGGCAGCGGCTTTGTTTCACTGTATGACAGCTTCGCGGCAGACGGCGACTTTCTCTGGATCCTCAAGGGCGGCCCCGGCTGCGGCAAATCCAGCTTCATGCGCCGCATCGGCATGGCCGCGGAGGCCACGGGGCATGATGTGGAATACGTTCTCTGCTCCGGCGACCCGGACAGCCTGGACGGCGTGTACATAAGGGATCTGGGCGTGGCCTATGTGGACGGCACCGCCCCCCATGTCCAGGAGGCCCGCCATCCCGGCGCGGATTCCAACTATCTCAACCTGGGCGCCCATCTGGACAACACCGCCCTCCGGCCCCATCTGGCCCGACTGACCGAACTGACCGATGCCTACCGGACCAAATACGCCGAGGCCTATGCCGCCCTGGCGGAAGCCAAGGCCCTGCACGACCAGCTGGAAGCCGTATATCATCCTCATGTGGATTTCGGCGGCGTAAATGCTTTGGCGGATAAGCACATAAAACGTCTGCTTGGCTGAAAGACTTGAAAAAAAGCCCGGCATCGTGTACCATGGATAAACAAGGAGTGATACCTATGAAAAAACTTTTTGCCTTGCTTCTGCTGGCTGCGCTGCTCCTGAGTCTGTGCGCCTGCGGAGAACCCCCTGCGGAAGTCACCCCCAGTCCCCTGCCCACGCTGGAGCCCACCCCGGAGCCCACGCCCACACCCACGCCCCGCCCCCCCTTCGTTCCCGAAGGAGAAGCCACCATGGGCAAAAGCTTCCAGCGGCTGGATGACGGCACGCTCTACTGTACCAACATCCCCCTGAAGGATTACATCTACGTTCCCCAATGGCTGGAGGAAGACTATCCCTACATCGACACCCTTCTGGTGAACGGCGAAACCCTCTATTTCGTTGTCAAGACCAGCTATGTTTCCTATGATCCCGCCAGCATCTATGCCGCGGATCTGACCACCGGCGAGACCCGCCTTCTGGCGGAGGACGGCGCCATCAACTGCCGCCTTGCCATGGTGGACGGTGTGCTGATCTACAACCGGGAAGACGGCCTCCGGGCCATCGATCCCCTCTCCGGCGAACAGACCGCCTTTCTGGCGGGCAGCTACACCATCATGGACGCCTGCAGCGGCTGGCTCTTCTACTGCAGCGATGAAAACGGCATGCTCTGCCGCAACAGCGCCGCCCTTTCCGCCGAAGAAGCCCTCTTTGCCGCCGCTGCCAACTGTGCTCTGAGCGTCAGCACCGAGGCCCTGGCCCTGCTTGTCCCCGGCGAAAACCTCAGCGGCTACACCCTGTATCTGCTGGACTGGTACGGCCAGATCCAGACCGAAACCGCCTTTGCCAGCACCGCGCTGGATATGTTCGCCCAAAGCGATGAAATCTACCTGCTGGATGTGAACACCAAGGAACTCACCGTCTGGTCCATGGAAGACCTCTCCCAGCTGCGCAGCATCGAAGTGGATCCCGAACTGGAGGATTTTTACATCCTGCACATTGACCGTGACGGCATCCTTCACCAGCGCCGCCGGGCCGACGAACCCTACACCTACTGGCGCATGGACCCCGACGGCGGCAACGCCGTGGAGCTGGACACACTGAATCTGAGCTGATAAAAATCAAAACGCCGAGCCCTGCCGGGCCCGGCGTTTTCTTGTTTCAAAAGACCAGCTGCACCAGCAGCATATAGGCCACCGTGCCCGCGGCAACGGACAGCAGCAGCTGCCGCTTCCACAGATGAAGCCCCACCACCAGCGCGATGGCAATGAGCTCCGGCAGTCCGTGACTGCCGGACAAAAGCGTCACATCCTTCAGGCAGTAGACCACCAGCAGGCCAAACACCGCCGGCGCCAGCACTTTGCCAAGATACTGCACATAGCGGGGCGTTTCCCGGCCCGCCGGAAACAGCAGAAAGGGCAGAAAGCGGGTGAGCATGGTGCCCAGCGCGATCGCCGCGACGGTAAGAAGCATCTGTGTCGTTGTCATGAGCACGCACCGCCCTTCTCCAGCGGCTTCCGCAACGCGGACAGCATGAGCAGGATCGCCGCCATGGCCGGCAGTATAAAATCCTCCGCCCCGAACAGCAGCAGACACAGCAGCGACAGCCCCAGGCCCAGCAGCGAGCTGGCATGGTTTTTCTCCTTGAGCCACTGCTCCAGGAAGATGACCACGAACATGGCCGTCATCACAAAGTCCAGCCCCTCCAGACTGAAGTGCAGCAGCGAACCGAACAGCACCCCCAGCAGCGTGCCCGCCACCCAGTAGCTCTGATCCAGCAGCGTGATGAAAAACATGAACCAGCCCCGGTCCACGCCCTCCGGCGGCTCGGCGGAGCAGGTAACGGAAAAGCTCTCATCGCTCATGCCGAAAATCAGGTAAATGCTTTTCCAGCCCCGGCCCCGGTACTTCTCCAGCATGGAAAAGCCATAGAAAATATGCCGGGCATTGATCATCAGGGTCATCAGAAAGGCCTGCAGCAGATCAAAGGCGCCCGACAGCAGCTCCACCGCCACAAACTGCATGGCCCCGGCAAACACCGCCACGCTCATCAGCAGCGACAGCCCCAGCCCGAAGCCCGAGGCATTCATATAAATACCATAGGTCATGCCCAGGAAGATGTAGCCCGCCAGAACGGGGATGGTGTGGGGAAAGGCGGCCCGCAGGGCCTGCCGTTTTGCATTTTTCGGATTCTCCATGGTTTTTACTCTTTTCCGGAAGATGCCTGTTATTGTAGCACAGCGCCCCCCGGGGGGACAAGTCCCGAAAAAAGACGCCGCCCCAAGGGCGGCGTGTCAGCTTGTCAAAAAAGCCCGCAAGCGGGCTTTTTCAAGCTTGATTTGATCTGCTCGGCCGAAGTGAATTCGGCCGGCATAATCCTTGGGGCCCAAGGCCCCGCGGATTTACGCCCGGCCCCGCCGGGCGGCTCGCCCTGCCCGGGCTTCGCTGCAATATACCCACTTCTATGACCGTCTCACACGCCGCCCCAAGGGCGGCGTGTGCATTTAATATTTGATTTTTGCCTTGGGGGCCTTGCGCGCAAGGAAGGCCCGGAATTTCTCCGGATTGCCTTTCGTGAAGCCTTCCGTTCCCAGCAGGATCTCGCCCTTGCCCTTCATCATCAGCAGGAGCATATCGTCGCAGCGGATCACCGTCCGCAGCTTTTTGTAGGCATACTCCACCGGCTTGGGTTCTCCCTCGCTGGAATACACCATCCGGTCCTCATAAAACTCCGCCCGGGCCAGGCTGTCCCGGAAGGCGATGTAGTGCCAGCGCCGATAGCGAAGCGCCGCCTGGATCTCCGGCACGACAAAAAAAGCCAGCAGCGTCACCGCCAGCAGACACCCGGCGTAAATGGCGACCCCGGTCTGCCCCTGGAGCAGGTTGGATACGATCATCAGAAGCAGCACCAGCCACAGCCCGCCATACAGCGCCCAGCAGCGCCGCCGGGTGATGATGCGCAAATGATCCCGTATGTGTTTTTTGGTCAGCACACATTGGTTTTCAAATCTTGCTTCCATAAAAACCACGCCCTTTCCGCCGGCAGACATTTCCTTTGAGAAAACATAAAAAGCGCCGCAATCGCACAGCAATCGCAAACATTCGCCTGATTTTATTATATACACAAAGCTCGAAATTGCAAGATATTTTCTTGTCAAAAATCAACAAATAAGGGTGTGAAAACAACACATTTTTTTATTGTGAAATAAATATTTATACTTGGAAAATTGTTAAAAAGAGCTTACAATGAATAAGTCAAATAAATAATTAGGAGTGAACTTACCCAATGAAGAGAATGAGCAAAGTTCTTGTTCTTCTCGTGGCGCTGTGCCTGGCGCTGAGCATTGGTGCCCTCGCCGCCCCCTCTCAGGTCGTGGCGAACTACGGCACCGCCGCCCAGACCGCTGAAGCCCCCGCCACGACCACCGTGTCCGCCGAGCCCGCCG
Organism: uncultured Oscillospiraceae bacterium; assembly: GCA_964605075.1. Lineage (GTDB taxonomy): Bacteria > Bacillota > Clostridia > Oscillospirales > Oscillospiraceae > CAJOIG01. The sequence goes on along the minus strand of CAZSAX010000106.1, from coordinate 746 downwards.
CTGTGGCCGCCGCTGCGGAACCCGTGGCCGAAGCTGCCGCCTCTGCGGAAGCTCCTGCTGCCGCCGCCTCTGCGGAAGCCCCTGTGGCTGCCGAGGCTGTCGCCGCGGAGACCGAAGTCGGCTTCTTCATGGACAACCTGTGGATCGTTGCCCTGGTGGCCTCTCTGGTCGCCCTGGGCTTCGTGGTCTATCAGGCCAAGACCGTCCTGAGCTTCGATGAAGGCACCGAAAAGATGAAGAAGATCAGCCGTGCTGTCCGCTCCGGCGCCAACGCGTTCCTGAAGCGTCAGTACAAGACCGTGGGCATCTTCTTTATCTGCATGGTCATTGTTATCTGTGTCATGGCTTCTCTGGGCCTGCTGACCTGGTACGTGCCCTTCGCCTTCCTCACCGGCGGCCTGTTCTCCGGTCTGTCCGGCTTCATCGGCATGAAGATCGCCACTGCCTCCAACGCCCGCACCGCCGCTGCCGCTCAGCACAGTCTGAACCGCGGCCTGCGCGTTGCCTTCGGTGCCGGCTCCGTCATGGGCTTCACCGTGGTTGGCCTGGGTCTGCTGGACATCTCCATCTGGTACGCCATCCTCAAGCTCATCTTCCATGAGACCCTGGAGACCATCACCGCCACCATGATCACCTTCGGCATGGGCGCTTCCTCCATGGCTCTGTTTGCCCGTGTGGGCGGCGGCATCTTCACCAAGGCCGCTGACGTGGGCGCCGACCTGGTCGGTAAGGTCGAGGCCGGTATC
>CAZSAX010000105.1:0-6085 GCA_964605075.1 uncultured Oscillospiraceae bacterium | reverse complement strand
CATCGTGAACTCCGGCAGCCTCTATTAAACCATGGCGGAAAAGAACGAAAAGAAACAGCTCCTGCTGCGCCTGAGCCCCAAACTGTATAACGAGATCGCAGCCTGGGCGGAAGACGATTTTCGTTCCGTCAACGGTCAGATCGAGTTTCTGCTCACCGAGTGCGTCAAGCAGCGGAAGAAATCCGGCAAATATGCCCCCGACATGGATGACTGAGAGAGGAGACCGGCTATGAATGCTTTCACTACCCTTTTGACCGCCCTGGCCCTGGCCGCCGTGGTGATCCTGCTGACCAATCTCTTCGGCACCAAAGGGAAGGACCCGAAGAAGCTGCCGCTTTCTTCCTGCATGGGCATTGTGGAAAAGAAATTCCGGGATGTAAACGGTGCCGCCGTCAGCGCCCATCCCGCCATCATCCTCCGGGACGAGGACGGCACATCCCGCAAATTCCGGCTGCGCTCCTGGGCCCATTACGAAGACCTTTGGGTGGGCGACCGGGTGCAGGTCAACCACCGGGACTGGCTGGCCGAGGAAGTCCTGATACAGGAACGAGGCGAAAACTATATCGCCGCCCAGACCGTCCGCAGCGCCCCGGCCCGCTTCTGCCGCAGCTATGTGAACAACCGTTCCTTTGTCAGCCACGCGGTTTACGCCGAATTCGTCACCGACGAGGGCGAGACCCTGGCCCTGCGTCCTCCGGCGGGCTGGCCCACCCCCGCCAAAAATGCCCGGGGCCGGCTCACCTGGCACGGAGAGCAATTGGACGGCTGGAGCGAACTATGACCGCCATCGACATCCGAAACCTCACCAAACGCTTCGGCGCCAAAGCCGCCGTGGACGGGCTGAGCCTTCGCATCGAAGAGGGCGAGCTCTATGCGCTTCTTGGCGTCAACGGCGCCGGCAAGACAACCACCATCCGCATGCTCACAGGGCTCCTCCCCCCGGACGGGGGCGACGCCCTGCTTCTGGGCAAAAGCATCGTCCGGGAGGCTGCCCAGGCAAAACAGTTTCTGGCTGTCAGCCCCCAGGAGAGCGCCGTGGCCCCCAAGCTCACGGTGCGGGAAAACCTGGAGCTCATGGCGGGCATCTACGGCATGGACAGGGAAACCGCCCGGCAGAAGGCGGCGGCCATTATGCCCGCTTTCGGCCTGGACGAATTCGCAAAACAGCGGGCCAGAAGCCTTTCCGGCGGCTGGCAGCGGCGGCTTTCCATCGCCATGGCCCTGATCACGGAGCCGAAGATCCTCTTCCTTGACGAGCCCACTTTGGGGCTGGATGTTCTGGCCCGGCGGGAGCTTTGGGCGGTGGTGAAAGGGCTGAAAGGCCGGGTCACCGTGGTTCTCACCACGCATTATATGGAAGAGGCCGAAGCCCTGGCGGACCGCATCGGCGTGATGTCCAAAGGCCGGCTCAAGGCCCAGGGGACTGCCGCGGAGCTCATGGCCCAAACCGGCGCCGGGAGCTTTGAGGATGCCTTTGTGCGCCTGGCCCAGGAAGGGAGGGCCGTGCTTTGAAACAGACCAAAGCCTTTGCCGGGCGCTGCCTCAAAGAGGTGCTGCGGGACCCGCTGAATCTGTTTTTCTGTCTGGCTTTCCCCCTGGTGCTTCTTGTGATGTTCGGCATGTTCAACATCCCCGCGGAAGTCTACCGGGTGGAAAACTTTGCCCCGGGCATCGTGATCTTTGCCTACTCCTTTGTTTCCATGTCCGGCGGCATGCTCATGGCCGCGGACCGGGAGAGCGCCTTTTTCGCCCGGCTCTCCGCCGCCCCCATGAGGGCCCGGGACTTCATCGCGGGCTACACCGCGCCCCTTCTGCCTCTTTGCCTTTTGCAAAGCCTGCTCTTCTACGCCGCCGCCCTGCTGCTGGGACTGGAGGCCGGGCTCCACATTCTCTGGGCCATTTTGCTGAGCCTCCCCGTGGCCATGTTTTACATCGCTTTCGGCCTTTTCCTTGGTGCCGCCCTGGGCCAGAAGCAGAACGGCGCCCTGTTCTCCCTGTTCGTGACCGTCTCCACCTGGCTGTCCGGCATGTGGTTCGACCTGGAGCTCATCGGTTCCTGGATGGCCGGCCTCGCCAAATGCCTTCCTTTCTGGTACGCCGTGGATATCGGCCGGGCGGCGCTGAACAATAATTATGTAAACCTCCCCATGGATCTTCTGATGCTGCTTCTGTATGGGGCGGCGCTGTTCGCCCTGGCCGTATGGCTCTTCGGCCGGCGGCGGAAAGGAAAATAACATGAAGAAATTCTGGATCTACATTCTGGTCACCTTCGGCCTGGGCTGGCTGCTCCAGGGGCTGGGCATTTTGTCCCTCGCCCGGGAACCCTCCGGCCTTCTCTATTCCGGGCTGCTGGCCCTTTGCATGTTTGCCCCCCTGGCGGGCACCTGGCTGGCTTCCGGCGGCCTGAAGCGGGAGAAAAGCGGTGTGGCCTGGAAGCTGGGCATTTCCGGCAAAACCATCGCCTGGTGGCTGGCCGCCTGGTTTGGCCCGGCGGTGGTGGCTGTGCTTGGCGCAGCCCTGTACTTCCTTTTGTTCCCCAGCCGCTTTGACGGCGCCCTCAGCGCCTTAAACGCCCAGCTCCTGGCCCAGGGCTACTCCGTGTCTCCCTGGGTGATCGCCGGGGTGAGCCTTGTGCAGTCCATTACCTACGCCCCCTTGATCAACATGTTCTTCGCTTTGGGGGAGGAAGTGGGCTGGCGGGGCTGGATGACCCCTTTCCTCTGCGAAAGGCAGGGCCGGACCAAGGGCCTTGTCCTCTCCGGCGTCATCTGGGGCGCCTGGCACTGGCCCGTCATCCTGCTGGCAGGCTATAACTTCGGCAGCGGCTATTGGGGCGCTCCCTTCACCGGGGCGCTGGTGATGTGCCTGTCCTGCGCGGCATTGGGCATCCTGCTGTCCCTTCTCTATGAAAAAACAGAGTCCGTATGGGCCCCCGCCCTGGCCCACGGCGCCTTCAATGCCGCTGCGGGCATCGGCAGCGTCTGCCTGACCCCCGGCACCACCGCCCTGATCCTGGGCCCCACACCTTTGGGGCTCATCGCCGGTATCCCTCTGTATCTTCTGGCCGCCGGACTGCTCCTGTGGCTCCGGAAGAAGTAATTATGTAAACTAATTTCAGACAAAGCAAGGCCCGGATGTCATCATCCGGGCCTCATCGCTTATCATTGTAAAACCAGCAAGCCAAAGGCCAGCAAAAGGCCCAGCAGCCCAAAGTTCACCACCGAGAACTGCTTCAAGTAGCGGCCGCTTTCCGCCCCGGGGGCCATGCCGTACAGCCGCAGGGAAATCAGGCTCGCCATGGAGGCAATGGGCGTTCCCAGCCCGCCGATGTTCACCCCCAGAAGAAGCGGCCGCCACTCGCCGGTGAAGCCCGAGAGCATGGTAGCCGCCGGAACATTGGAGATGACCTGGCTGACAAGAGCCCCGGCCAGAAGCTCATGCCCCGTGACGATGCCGCGGACAAACGCCTGCACCGGCCCGATGCGCCCCAGATTCCCCACCAGCACAAAAAAGGCCACAAAGGACAGAAGCAGGCTGTAATCCACGCAGCGGAACAAAGGCCGGTCAAACAGCAGCATCAAAAGCAGGCAGGCCGCCAGGCACACCGGCCAGCTCAAAACATTCAAAACGCACAAAAGCCCCAGCCCGAACATCAGCCCATAGCGGACAAGCTGAAACGCCGAGGCGTGGAGCCGCTCCTGGCCGCCGCTGTCGCAGCAGCCTTCCCCAGGCACCAAAAGCCAGGTCAGCCCCAGCACCAGCGCCAGACACACCAGGCCCAAAGGCCACACCGCGCCGAAAAACGCACCCAGACCCAGGCCGTAATGGCTGTAAAGATACAGATTCTGGGGATTGCCGATGGGGGTGAGCAGGCTGCCCAGGTTCGCCGCCACCGTTTCCATCACCACCACCGGGATCACCCGCCGGGAACTGCCGAAAAGCCCCAGGGTGAAAGGCACAAAGGTGATGAGGGCCACATCGTTTGTGATGACGGCAGAGAGGAAAAAGCAAATCGTCACCAGAAGCATCGCCAGCCCCCGGGGACTCCGGCTCCGCCTTGTCAGGGCCGCGGAGAGCCTGGCAAACAGGCCCACTGCGGAAAAGCCGGATACACTGGCCATGAGCACAAACAGGATCGTCAGCACATGGGCGTTCATATAGCCCCAATACTGCCCATCCGGCGGCACAAAGAACATGGACAGCACCGCCAGCGCCGCCGCCACCGCCAAAACGATATTCTTTTTCAAAAACGCTTTCAGCGCAAACATAGCTCCGCCGCTTTCTCTTTATTTCTCCCGACAGGCCGCCGCCAGGGCCTCAAATAAGCGCAGATCCTCCAGCCGCTCCGGGTGCCACTGTACACCCAGCACAAAATGCGCCCCGGGCTGTTCCACCGCTTCAACGAGTCCGTCGGCCGTCACGGCGCAAACCGTGAGCCTTGTGGCCTTCACCGCCTGGTGGTGGCTGCTGTTGACCGCCATGGGCCCCGGCCCCAGGATGGACGCCAGCCGGGTATCCGGCTTCACCAGCACCTCATGCTGCTCGCGGTAATGCCCGGGGCTGTGAAGCGTTTTCTCCAAATCCTTCTGGCTCTCCAGATCCTGCCAGAGGCTGCCGCCGTAAAACACATTCATCACCTGCACGCCCCGGCAGATGCCCAGCATGGGCTTTTGCAGCTTTTCCGCCTCCGCCATCAGCGCCAGCTCAAAATCATCCCGCTCCCGGCACAGCCCACCGCATTCCGGCAAGATCTCTTCGCCATAGAGCGGCGGGTCGATGTCCTCGCCGCCGGTGAAAAGGAAGCCGTCGCACAGACGGGCCATTGCCCGGATGCGCGCCGGGTCCGGATCAAAGGGCAGCACCAGCGGCAGACAGCCGGCCGCCTGGAGCTTATCGCAGTAAGACCGGCCCAGACGGAACTCCCGCTTATCTTCCGTCTGCACAAAATAAGGCGTTACGCCAACGATGGGAATCATGGCCGTTCCCCCTTTCTTTCCGCTGGCAGTCTACCATGTTCTCCCGCCTTTGACAAGGTCCGCCGCAAATGCTATGATGAGAAAAAAAGACCGCCCGGAGGACCTGTTCCATGAGCATCGATTACCGCCATGATATTCAAATCGACCGCAGCCTTTGCATAAAATGCGGCGCCTGCGCCCGAGGCTGCGCCACAGGGCTCCTGCGCATGGTGGAGGGACAGCCGGCGCTGGGCGGCCGCATCGCCTGCATCGCCTGCGGCCACTGCGTGGCCGCCTGTCCGAAGCAGGCCGTGACTCTGGACGGCCGGGGCCCTGTCCCCGCGCCGGAAAGCGACCTGGAAAACTACATCCTCTCCCGCCGCTCCATCCGGAAATTTCGGGAGGAGGCCCCGCCCAGAGAGCTGGTGCAGCACGCCCTGGATGTGGCCGGCTACGCCCCCAGCGGCAAAAACCGCCACGTGAACCGCTGGTCCGTGATCTATGGCCGGGAACGCACCAAGGCCGTATCGGATTTCGCGCTGAACTGGTGCCGGGAGACCGGGGAGAGCCCGGAGCTTCTGCACCTGGCGGAAAAGGGTCTGGACCTTCTCACCTGCGGCGCGCCGCTGGTCATCATCGGCTGGAGTCCGGACAAGGCGCTGAACCCCTGCGTGGACACCGTCATCGCCATGCACACCGCCGAAATGATCCTCAATCAGGCGGGCTACGGCAGCTGCTGGGGCGGCTACCTGCGCCAGATCGCCGGACGCTGCCCGGAATTCAAGGAAATCCTGGGCGTGCCGGAAGGCAGTTCCATCCAGTGCTGCCTGATGGTAGGCAAGGCCAGGGGCGAAAACTATCCCAACATCCCGCCCCGCCCCGCCGCGGAGCTTTTCTGGGTATAACAGCAAAAATATCGCAGCGAAGCCCGGGCAGGGCGAGCCGCCCGGCGGGGCCGGGCGTAAATCCTTGGGGCCCCGGGCCCCAAGGATTATGCCGGCCGGATTCACTTCGGCCGAGCAGATCAAATCCAGCTTGAAAAAAGCCCGCAGGCGGGCTTTTTTGACAAGCTGAGCAAAAGGGGCTGTAAAAAAACAGCCTTAGAAAAAAACAGAGGTCACACACCTATG
>CAZSAX010000104.1:0-6157 GCA_964605075.1 uncultured Oscillospiraceae bacterium | reverse complement strand
TCCCCGACATCCTCAATCAGATCAAAAACCGGAATTACCGCTTCATCCTGTTTCTCGACGACCTCTCCTTTGAGGAAAACGAGGTAGAATACAAGCATCTCAAGGCGGTCATGGAAGGCGGCGCAGAAGCTGCGCCGGAGAATGTGCTCATCTATGCCACCTCCAACCGCCGCCATCTCATCAAAGAAACCTGGAAAGACCGTGCGGACATGGAGCACGACGGCGATATTCACCGCTCCGACACGGTGGAAGAGAAGCTGTCCCTGGCCGGTCGCTTTGGCCTTCAGATCTATTACCCCAATCCCAGCTTTGAAGAGTATCAGACAATAGTTACATCCCTGGCCCAGCGCTGCGGTGAGCTGGCCGGTGTGGCCGCCGAAGAGCTTCGTTCCCTGGCAGCCACCTGGCAGGTGCGCCACGGCAGCCGCTCCGGCCGCAGTGCCCAGCAGTTTATCAACGACCTGCTGTGCCGCTGTACCGACAACGATTCCAAGGAGAACCCCGGATGCTGACCCTGGACAAAATCTATCAGGCCGCTTACACTTTGAAAAATGTGGCCCGCAAAACCGACCTTCTTTCCGCCCCCAACCTCAGCCACAGCGCCAGCATTTACCTGAAAGCCGAGAACCTGCAGGTTACCGGCAGTTTCAAGCTCCGCGGCGCTTACAACAAGATCGCCTCGCTCTCCCCGGAACAGCGGGATGCCGGCATCATTGCCTGCTCCGCAGGCAACCACGCCCAGGGGGTGGCTCTGGCCGCCACAAAAATGGGCATCCGCAGCACGGTGTGCATGCCGGACGGCGCCCCGATCAGCAAAGTGGAGGCCACGAAGCGTCTGGGGGCGGAAGTAAAACTGGTCAAAGGCGCTTATGACGACGCCTACGAGTATGCCTGCCGGCTGCAGAAGGAAACCGGTGCTACCTTCATTCACCCCTTCAATGACGAGTTGGTTATCGCGGGTCAGGGGACCATCGGACTTGAGATCCTGGATCAGCTCCCCAACGCCGATGCGGTCATCGTCCCTGTTGGCGGCGGCGGTCTCATCGCCGGTGTTGCCTGCGCCGTCAAATCCCTCAACCCCAACGTAAAGGTCTACGGCGTACAGGCGGCCAACGCCCCCGGCATGGCCACCAGCGTCAGCGAAGGTCACCTTGTCACCCTGGACAGTGTGGCCACCTTTGCCGACGGCATCGCCGTCAAAACCCCCGGCGAACTCACCTACGCCCTGACCCAGCAGTATGTGGACGATGTTGTCACCGTCTCCGAGGATGAGATCGCTGCCGCGATCCTGGCCCTGATCGAGCAGCAGAAACTCATTGCAGAAGGCGCCGGCGCCGTATCCGTTGCCGCCGCCATGTTTGGCAAGCTTCCCATTGAGGGCAAGAATGCTGTCTGCGTGGTGTCCGGCGGCAATATTGACGTAAATATCCTCTCCCGGGTCATCACCCGCGGTCTTGTTATGGGCGGCCGCAACAGCGTGCTTCAGATCGCCCTGGAGGACAAGCCCGGACAGCTTCTGGGCGTCAGCGAGATCATATCCCGCTGCGGCGGCAACGTTGTTTCGGTGCATCACGAACGCTCCGATGCCAACATGGCCATCTCCAGCTGTTTTTTGAAAATCGGCATGGAGACCCGCGATTTTGCCCAGATCCAAACCATCAAGGACGAACTTGCCAAAGCCGGCTTCAAGATCATGGCCGACCGCATGCAGGAACGCTGAATATGAAGCGCCGTTTCGGAGAACATTCCCCGAAACGGCGCTTTGTTCATTGCACTTTTTCCCCGATCGTAATATAATATATTATTAAGCACTGTCCGAAGGGGGGAGCTGTCCATGCTCTGGATTCTCTTGGTGCTGTTTGGACTGGCCGCGCTGCTGTTCGGCGGATGCGCCCTGGTCCTTTATGCCGCATTAAAGGAGATCCGCAATCACGATGACGCGGAATTTGTCAACAGCCTCAGCGGTGAGATGGCTCAATACAAAGATGTCATTCTCAAGGCACAGAAGAAAAACGCCGGTCTGGCTGTAGATACATATACCATTCAATCCTTTGATGGTCTGACACTATACGCAGACCTGTATGCCGCCGACCCCGACAATTTCAAAGGCACCATTCTTCTGGCCCACGGCTTCCGCGGCAGCGCCCGCGGCGACTTTTCCTGTGCGCTGGAAATGTACCACAACTTCGGTTTGGACATACTCCTCATAGACCAGCGGGCCCAGGGCCGCAGCGAAGGAAAACGCATGGGCCTTGGCGTGCTGGAACGGCACGATATCGTCCGCTGGGCTCATTTTCTGGCGCAGCGAAAGCCCGGCAGTCCCATCCTTCTCAGCGGCATCTCCATGGGCGCCACCAGTATCATGATGGCAGCGGATCAGCCGCTTCCAAAGGAAGTCCGGGGCATAATTGCCGACTGCGGCTTTACTTCTCCGGAAGAGATCGTCCGCTGGCTCATCCGCCGGCTCCATCTGCCGGAAAAGCTGCTGATGCCGGTTTTGCATCTGGTGGCAAAGCCTGTTCTCGGCTACGGTCTTCGGGACTGTTCCACCATAGACACACTGGCCAGAAGCCAGTACCCCCTGCTGCTTGTACACGGGCAGGAGGATGATTTTGTTCCCTGCTGCATGAGCCGGCAAAACTTTGACGCGGCCGCCGCGGCAGACAAAAGTCTGACCATCGTTCCCAAAGCAACACACGGCCTGAGTTTCCTTGTGGACAACGAAGGATGCCGCTCCAGACTTTTCACCTTTTTGGAGCGAGTTCTCCCGTGAACCTGTGATACGGAGGCTTTTATGAAAAAAGCGATCACCCTGCTGCTGGCTTTTCTTCTTGCATTTTCCTTTGGTCTGAGCACTCTGGCGGCAGAGTATACGGCAACCGTCAACCCCACTTCCGTCCTGCTGATGAATGCCGACAGCGGCGAAGTGCTGTTTGCAAAAAACAGCACCGACCTTGTCTACCCCGCCAGTACCACCAAGATCCTCACCGCGCTGGTCGTTCTTGAAAACACCGCCGATCTGGACGCCCTGGTCACCGCTCCGGCAGAAGCGCTGGAGGGCATTCACGAAGGCGACGACAGCACCCTTGTTCCCATGCTCCGCAGCGGAGAGCAGATGAGCGTGAAGGATCTGCTGTATGGCCTTATGCTCATTTCCGGCAACGACGCCGCCTCCACGCTGGCATACCATATCGCCGGCTCAGAAAGCGCTTTTGCCGCCCTGATGAACGAAAAAGCCGCCGCCCTGGGCATGACAAACAGTCACTTCACCAACGCCCACGGCGTGCAGGACAGCGATCATTATACCACCGCCGAGGACATGGCCAGGCTTTGCAAAGCCGCCATGGATAATGCGGACTTCATGCAGATCGTCTCCTGCAAGACCTACACCATCCCCGCCACCAACCTCACCGAAGCCCGTTCTCTCACCAACTCCAACCGTTTCCTCTGCGAGAACGATTCCCTGCCCGGAACCGCTTATGAATACGCCACCGGCATGAAAACCGGGGACACGCCCACGGCCGGCGGCTGCCTGGTTTCAACGGCGGAAAAAGACGGCGTCCGGCTCATGTGCCTGGTATTCGGCGACAAGACCGATGGCCGGGAGGAGCGCTGGTTTCTGAGCCGCGATCTGTTCGAGTTCGGTTTTGACTATTATGATGAGCAGGCCGCACTGGCCGAAGCGGCAGTGGCCGTCGCTGCACCTCAGCCCGCAGAAACGGAAGCGCCGGAAAGCACCGGCGGCAGCCGCAGTCTCTGGATCATCCTCAGTGCGGCATCGGCGCTGGCCGCCCTTGCCCTCCTGTTTCTCCTTTACAGCCGCCTGCAGAACATCCGCCGGCATCAGCGGCGCATGAAAAAACGCGGGCTCCCTCCCCGCCGGGTCAATCACGGCCCCACCGTCATGCTTCTTGTTTTGGTGGCCCTGCTTTGCGTTGGCATGATTTTTTCCATGACCCGCTGCGCCCGGGCCGGCAGCCCTGAGAACGAAGAGCCGGCTGAAGAGATCATAGAGGCCATCGCGCCGGTAGAGGAAGGCTTTGCTCCGGCCATGACCAACAGTACCGATCCAGCCAACTGGGGTATTCAGTGGGAAACCAGCGGACTGACCCAGACGCAGAACATAAGTTTTGGCGATGCCTCGGCGTATTTCGCGCTCCCGGGCGTGGCCGGTTTCCGCGGCAACAACTATCGTCAGGGCGCCACCTACGGCACCGCCAACGTTCAGCAGGAATACATTTCCTCCCTGTGGTACCGCGAAACCGGTTCCCTGACCACCGGTGACGGCGGCAGCGCATGGACCGGCAGCGGCTGGACCGGCCAGCCCATTATTGTTCAGTGGGACGAGGCCACCCGGAACATCATGAACCTCTATGCGGATAAAAAGGCAAAATCCGACCTGGTTGAGGTCATATACGCCACCCTGGACGGCCACATCTACTTCCTGGATATCGACGACGGGAGCTACACCCGGGATCCCATCAACGTTGGCATGGCTTTCAAGGGCGCCGGCGCGCTGGATCCCCGGGGCTACCCGCTGCTGTACGTGGGCTCCGGCGACGAGACTGTGGACGGGAAGCGCCCCCGTATGTTTATCATCAGTCTTATTGACGGCAGCATCCTTTATGAATATGGCTCTGACGAAGATTTCTCTCTCCGGCAGGACAACGACCAGTGGTGCGCTTTTGACTCCTCTCCGCTGGTACACGCCGAATCCGACAGTCTGATCTGGCCCGGAGAAAGCGGTGTTCTTTATCGCATAAAGCTCAACACCAGCTACGATCCGGAAGCCGGTACCATCAGCATTGCGCCGGACGAGCCGGTGAAAGCACGCTACAGCACCGCCCGCTCCGGCGAGGAAGAATACTGGTACGGCTATGAATGCAGTGCCGTCATCGTGGATCATTACATCTACCTCTCGGAAAACGGCGGCATGTTCTTCTGCGTGGACCTGAACACCATGGAACTGGTCTGGGCCCAGGACACCGGGGACGACTCCAACTCCAGCCCGGTGTATGAGCCGCTGGACGAGGAAAACGGCTGTATTTACACCGCCCCCTCCCTGCACTGGACGGCGGACGACAACGGTTGGGGCAGCATCTGCATCTACAAACTGGACGCCCTCACCGGCGAAATCCTCTGGTCCCGCAGCATCGACTGCGGCACGGTGGAAGGCGTTTCCGGCGGTGTACAGGCCTCCCCGCTGCTTGGCAGGGAAGGCACGGACATCGAAGGGCTCATCATCTACCCCATTGCCCGCACACCGGATATGTATAACGGCCTTCTGATTGCCTATGACACCGAAAACGGCAGCGAGGTCTGGCGCTTGTCCATGAACAATTACACCTGGAGCTCCCCCGTGGCCGTCTATACCCCCGAGGGAAAGGGTTACATCGTCCTTTGCGACTCCGCCGGAACCGCCATGCTCATTGATGGCGCCACCGGCGAAGTCCTGGACAGCACCAGTGTGGAATGGCTGGTGGAAGCCTCTCCCGCCGTGTTTAACGACAAAGTGGTGGTTGGCACCCGCGGCCAGCGGATCTATGGGCTGACCGTTTACTGAGAATATTGTTTGGAGGAATAATATACCATGATAACCTGTGAAAACCTGGGCCTGCAGTACGGCGGCCAGATCCTTTTTGACCGCGCTGACCTGAGCTTCACAGCCGGAAACTGCTATGGCATCATCGGTGCCAACGGCAGCGGCAAATCCACCTTTCTGAAGATCCTTTCCGGCGAGGTGGAGCAAACCAGCGGCCATGTGCATATCGACCCCAAGTGCCGCATGAGCGTTCTGCGCCAGAATCAGAACATGTACGATGACCACAGCGTCATCGAGACCGTCATCATGGGCAATATGCGCCTGTATGAATGCGGCAAGGAAAAGGATGCCATCTACGAAAAGCCCGATTTTGATGACGCTGACGGTCTGCGCGCCGCGGAGCTGGAAGAAGAATACGCCGAGCTGGGCGGCTGGGAAGCCGAATCCGACGCCTCCCGGCTTCTCCAGGGCCTGGGCATCGCCACCGAATTCCATCCGCTTATGATGCACGAGCTGGAAGGCCGGCAGAAAGTGAAGGTCCTTCTGGCCCAGGCGTTGTTCGGCCATCCTGACATCATTCTCCTGGACGAGCCCACCAACAACCTGGACCTGGCC
>CAZSAX010000103.1:0-6405 GCA_964605075.1 uncultured Oscillospiraceae bacterium | reverse complement strand
CGGGGGGCGCATCCTTCTGGATGTGGGCGGTCCGGAGCGGGAGGGCCTCACGGTGGAGGACCTGCTGGCCCGCTTCAAGGCCGGTGCGGGCCGGGCGCTCACCAACGACCGGATGCTCCTGGCCTGAACAGGAATTCATTGCAAAAGCCTGGAATCCATTGGGATTCCAGGCTTTTTCTTATGGGATTTCAATGATGGTGCCGTAGCTTTCGATGTGATCCAATTCGGAAACGTCAATGGGGACTTCCCAAAACAGATGCTGGCTGACAGAGCCGTCAAGGGTCCCACCGGTCCCTTGGGAGTTGGTGGAGAGCCGGATTTCGGTTCCGTCGTTCATAACGGCGGTGAGATCAAAAATACAGTTGAGATAAATGCTTCCGTAGCTGGGGGGCTGATAATCAAAGGTGATGGCGGAGGCCGTGATCTCAATGTTTTCCAGGGTGAGCGCGAAGGCGGGATCCTCAGCGCCGGGAGAATAGTAGTTTCTGGTTTCAATGTCGGCCGTGTCGATGAAGATGACTTCTTCGGCTGTGGCGGGGAGGGGGACATCAAAGCTCCAGTAACCGGGGTGTTCCACGATGCTTATGGGTCCAAAGCGTTCGTCGATGCCGTGCAGCTCAAAGTGCATCACATGGTTGCCGTCCCGGAAGCTGCCCAGACTTTCATCCTCCGTTCCGTCCTGATATACGAAGTAGGTATAAATAATATACAAGGAGTTATTTTCTTCGTCGATCTTCCAGCAGTCCCAAAGACCGCCGGCGCTGCGGACGGACATATCGGCGGCACCGTCAAACAGGAGCATCACGTGGCTCATGATGGGGTACTCATCCCCGTCATAACAGCGGCCGGAAAAGTAGTAATCCATGCCCTCGTTAAAGTCGATGACCTCGGAGGTGACCTTGAGCATGACGTGGGCAATGCCGTCGCTGGCGTAGACGGACTCCACGGCTACGGTGGTGCCTTCGTCGGTGACGGCGATGGCGGGGGATTCGGACAGCGCATCGATAACTGACTCCGTCTTGGGGCTCAGAGAGCCATCGTTTTTTTCCGAAAACCAGGCGGAAATGCCTCCGGCTTTTGCGGCGGCGAGGGCGCCGCCGGTCAGCAGCACCACCGTCAGAAGGGCGGCTGCCAGCGCGGGCAGACGGATGCGGCGGATGGGGGGAGTGTTTGATTTTTCTTGGGTTTTCAGTGTGTTCAGGATACGGATCCGGGTATCCTCCGGCAGTGAGGTATCCTGCATGGCCTTTTGATAGCGGTTCATTCCAATGCCTCCTTGAGTTTGGCCCGGGCTCGCTGGAGCCGGGTTGTCACGGCGCTGGGCCGGATGCCGAGAAGGGAAGCGGTCTCCTTGACGCTGTAGCCTTCAAAATAATGCAGATAGACACAGGCGCGGTATTTTTCCGGCAGGGCCAGTACGCTTTGCCAGACCGCCCGGCTTTCATCGGATGCGGCAGGCAGCGTTTCGTCCAGCGGCTGAACGTTCCGGCGCCAGCCGCTGCGGTGCCAGTTCCGACATTCGTTGACAGTTACCTTGCAGAGCCAGGCTTTCTCCTTGCCGGCGTGGATGCGGTCCAGATTGGCCATGAGCTTGATGAATACATTCTGGCATATGTCCTGGGCATCCGCCGGGGCGGCACCGCTGTGCAGCGCCAGGCGGTAGACGGTGTCGCCGTAGCGGGCAAAGAGCTCCTCCAGGCGTTCCATGGCGTTCACTTCCTCTCGTTTTGAGGCCTCATTTATATAACAGCGCAGAATGGCAAAAGGTCACAAAAAAATCGGGCGGTAAAAATTTACCGCCCGGGATTATGCTGCTATTGAATTCAGCCCAGCAGGTCGCTGAAGAAGCTTACCAGCTGGTCGCGGATGTTGGCATAGAAGGAATAGACCGTGGACTTCATTTCCGCCCCGGGGTCATCCGGATCGATATCGGGCGTCTGGGTAGTCTGGGTCGTCTGGGTCATGGTCGGGGTCGTGGCCGGTGCGGTGGCGGCCGGCGTTTCCGGCTGTGCTGCTACCTGCGGCTGCACAGTCGTGGCCGGGGCCGGGGTCGGTGTGGTGGCGGCGGGGGACAGGACACCCTGAGGAGCGGCAGGGGCTTCGGTCTGCGCCTGCGTCGCTTCTTCTGCGGCGGGCTCCTGGGAGGCGGTCATTTCGCCGGAAGGCTCCGCCGAAGCGGCCGGTTCCTCCGAGGCGGCCGTCGTTTCGGAGACGTCAACGGTTTCCGCTTCCGGGACCGCCGTCTCATCGGTGGGGAGAGCAGCAATTTCTTCCGCGGCGGGTTCCTCCGCAATGGGCGTCTCCTCGATGGTTTCCTCTTCGATGCTCTCCGCCGCTTCAGCCGCGGGGGCTTCCGCAAGGTCGGCTTCTTCCCCGGTCACTTCCGCCGGCATTTCACCGGAAGGCTCTTCGGAGGCGGCGGGCTCCCCGGCGTCCGCTGTTTTGGTTTCCAGGGCGCCGATCATGGCCCGGGCGGCGTGCATGGCCTCACCGGCGGTGATCACGGAAAAGTCTTCCGCCCAAAGAGCCAGCTCTTCATCCAGCCGGGAAATGAGGTCCTCTGTGCCCAGCGCTTCGGCGATCTTGGTCAGAACGCTCATGAACTCCGCTTTCAGTACACTGCCGTAGGGATCGAAGGTGGTGTCGCTGCGTCCGCCCATGTAGCCGCCGGCTACCGCCGCGGCGACGGCGTCCCGGCTGACGGCGTCCTCGGTGTCCGTGAAGGGAAGGATATAGCCCTCCGGGGCATCAAGACCCAGCAGGCCCTGGGTCAGCTGGGCCACTTCCAGCCGGCTGTAAGCCCGGCCGGGGCGGTAGCTGCCGTCGGTGTAACCCACCGTCAGGCCCATGGTGTACATGACCGTAATATCTGATTCATACTCCGTTCCGGCGATATCGTTAAAACCTTTGACGGCGGTCGCTTCTTCGGCGGCAAAAACGCTCATGCCCAGCAGAAGACACGCAGCCAGGGCCAGAAGGAGGATCGTAAAAGGCTTTTTCCAGTGTTTCATTGCTATTCTCCCAGCCTAAAATAATCTATGTTAATCCTAACCTAAAATCCGCCCAAGCACAAGCCCTAATTTTTTAAGATTCTTTAAACACCCGCCGGAATTTCCGGCGGGTGCTGGCTTTATTTGTCGTTTAGGTAAGAAAAATGCCAATGGGACCAATGGCTGCCATAGTCGTTGTTCTGGCGGCATTGACGCTCCATCTCTGCGATGCGGCCGGAGAGCCCTTCATAATCGGGCTCGGCCTCTTCCAGCCGGTACAGGGCCGGAAGGGCGTCCGGTGAGTTGAGATAGGACACATCCACGCTTTCCAGACGGCCTTCCAGATAGGCATTCACGTTATAGTCGGCGACCATCCGGGCCGGCCCCAGCAGGGAGAGCAGACACCAGGTGGAAAGACTGAAAGCCAGAAGCACCTGGAAAAACCGGAATGTGGGCCGAAAGAGCTTGTAAGCGGCGGCCAGAAGCAGCGCCGCGATCACGATCATGCCCCAAAGGGTGACAAGCCGAAGGATGGACAGGCCAAAGGCCTGGATGTAAAGATGCATCCGCCACCAGGCGGAAAACAGGATGACAAAGCTCAGCGCGATCATAACGCCATCCGCGATGCGAAGGAGCCTGCCGCCCCGGGAGGCAAAGCGGGCTTCCCCGGCGGGGATCAGGCAGACGCAGAGGTTGATGAGGGCAACAGCGGCCAGCTGGAAAAAGCCGGTCCGGGCATATTCCGCCCAGCCGCCGGCCATGGCGGCCGCTTCCCGGCCGCCGAACAGATGGGTGAACTGGATGGCCACAAACAGAAGGTACACCAGATCCAGAAGCAGGGTGACGGACAGAAAGGGCAGGGCGGAGGATGTGCGGGCGTCTTTGGCTGTGTTGGCGGGCTCCGGGATGGGGGAACAGATGAAATGGAGTCCCGAGCAAATGAACAGCGCCGCCGCCAGAATACGGCACAGCTTCCACAGGCTGTTGCCCAGAGACAGCTCCAACAGACCGCGGGCAAGCCCATCCAAGAGATTTTCAAATACAGCGTCGGCCGAAGTCAGCAGGGCAAGGACAAGCGCCAGCACCGGCACGGCAACGAGAAGACCCAGCAAAAGGGCGCCCAGGCCGGTGTTTTTGTCCTTTTTCAGCAGCCGAAGCGCCTGAAAAGGCCGGCCCAGATGAGAAAAAAGGGCCCGGAAGCTCAAAACAAGGGTTTCCGGTATAAGCTTCACTTCCCGCCAGCTTCGGGCACTGTGGCCGGAGAGCTGAAAGACGGCTGCGGCGGAGACCGCCAGGATGATAAAGCAGTTGAGGATGGCCAGGCCCAGCTGGGCATACATCCCACAGCTCAGCGCCAGGGCCAAAGCCGCTGTCATGAGAAGAACTCCGGGGGCTTTATAAACGGCCTTTTTCTGTAAAATGAGCAGCACAGCGGTAAAAAAAGCGAACACAAAGACAGTCACGCCGATGCCGGGGCCGTAGCGGGAGTTGAGCATGGTGTCAACGCCGAAAATTGAAATATAGAGCCAGCCCAGGCCCAAAGCCAGCAAGGGCGCGGCCCAGTCCCGCCATCCAAGGGGCGCGGGCTCGCTTTTGGGCGCGGGGGCGGGGCCGGTGTCATCCGGTGATCCCCCCGGCGGGCAGGGAAGGGTATATTCTTCGTTCATTTCAGTCCTCCGGAGAAAACTCCAAAATGTCCCCGGGCTGGCAGTCCAGGGCCTGGCAGATGGCGTCCAGGGTGGAAAAACGGATGGCTTTGGCCTTGCCGGTCTTTAAAACGGAGAGGTTCGCCATGGTGAGGCCCACCCGCTCGGAAAGCTCCGTCAGGCTCATTTTTCGTTTGGCCAGCATGACATCCAGATTTACAATGATCATGATGCTCTCCTCAAATGGTAAGGTCGTTCTCGTCTTTGAGAAGGGCGGCCTTGCGGGTCAGATGGCTCAACGCGGCGCAGGCCACCGCCACGGCGATGCCCACGACCATAAGAAACGCCTTGAAAAGAAAAAGACCGTCAAAAAGCTCTATGATCCGCATTGCCAGCATGAACACGGTGGAGATCAGCACCAGCACGGTGTCGATCAAAGCATAAAAGCTGATGCGGCGCAGGCGCAGGGCGTTTTCCATGCAGAAGCTGTTGTCCCGGCCAATGGCGGAAAAAATCTGCCAGAGATCCCACATGGCCAGAAACAGGGGGATAAACATAGCGCAGGACAGAACAAGGTAATAGCTCTGCCAGTTGTGGTCGATGAAAAGGCTCTTGAGGGTGGTGATACCCACGGCATAAGCAAAAAACAGGGCAACGGCGGCGCACAGGGCTACCACGGCCCGCAGCAGGATGGACAGTTCTTTTTGTTTCATCTTGAGAAAACTCCTTTCCTGGTTTCACCCACAGAATAGCAGTGGTATTGCCGAAAGTCAAGAAAAATTTATCGAAAAACGATAAAACATAAAACCGACAGAATGCGCATAGGCTTTGTCGGAGGGATGTATATGCTGTGCCGATTTTCGGATTTTCGCTACAAAGAGGTCATCAACGTGCGCACGGGCAGCCGGCTGGGCTATGTGTGCGATGCGGAGTTCCAGAGCCCGGAGGGGCGCATCACGGCCCTGATCGTACCCGGGCCGCCCCGGTATTTCGGGCTGTTTGGCCATGAGGATGACTATGTGCTGCCCTGGGAATGTATCAGCCGGGTCGGGGAGGATATCATCCTGGTGGAGGGGGAACACGGCATCCGCCGGGGGAAACGGGGAAAAAGGCCCTGGTTTCAATAAATTTTTGTTAAAAAGTACTTGAAATGGGCATTACTATTTGGTATAATCTCAAAGCTTGCCAATTACGCACGGATGCCGACGCACGACCCTGTGTCCATTTGGGCTGGTCGCAAGGATGAAGCATCCGGAGGGTAAAAACGGATAAAATAAGGAGGAAATAACGTAATGGCAGTAGTTTCTATGAAGCAGCTCCTCGAAGCTGGCGTGCACTTTGGTCACCAGACCCGTCGCTGGAACCCCAAGATGGCCGAATACATCTATATGGAGCGTAACGGCATCTACATCATCGACCTGCAGAAGACCGTGAAGAAGCTGGAAGAGGCTTACGACTTTGTTCGTGATCTGGCCGCCAGCGGCAAGAGCATTCTGTTCGTCGGCACCAAGAAGCAGGCGCAGGACGCCGTCCGCGAGGAAGCTTCCCGCGTGGGTATGTACTATGTGAACGCCCGCTGGCTCGGCGGCATGCTCACCAACTTCAAGACCATGCGCACCCGCGTGGATCGTCTGGCTCAGCTCAAGAAGATGCAGGAAGACGGCACCTTCGACATGCTGCCCAAGAAGGAAGTCATCAAGCTCATGGGCGAGATGGCCAAGCTCGAGAAGTATCTCGGCGGCGTGAAGGACATGAAGAAGCTCCCCGGC
>CAZSAX010000102.1:0-6612 GCA_964605075.1 uncultured Oscillospiraceae bacterium | reverse complement strand
GCAGGGCGAGCCGCCCGGCGGGGCCGGGCGTAAATCCTTGGGGCCTTGGGCCTCAAGGATTATGCCGGCCGAATTCACTTCGGCCGAGCAGATCAAATATAGCTTGAAAAAAGCCCGTGCACGGGCTTTTTTGACAAGCTGAACCGGGGCGGGAGATTTCTCCCGTCCCGGTTGTTTTATTTCTCGCCCCGAAGCTTGACCAGCCGGTCGCGCAGTACGGCGGCGTATTCGAATTCCAGCATTTTGGCGGCTTTTTTCATTTCCTTTTCCAGCCGCTCGATCTCCATTTCCCGTTCCCGGCGGGTCATCTTCCTGCCGGTGTCGTCCAGACTGCGGATCTCCTCGGCCTCGGAGGAGATGTCGAAGAGGTCCCGGACGGATTTGATGATGGTCTGGGGCACGATGCCGTGGGCTTCGTTGTAGGCCTGCTGCTTGGCCCGGCGGCGTTCGGTCTCGTCCATGGCCCGGCGCATGGAGCGGGTGATGCTGTCGGCGTACAGGACCACCAGGCCCTCTGCGTTCCGGGCGGCCCGGCCGATGGTCTGGATCAGGCTGGTCTCGGAGCGCAGGAAGCCTTCCTTGTCCGCGTCCAGAATGGCCACCAGCGATACCTCCGGCAGATCCAGGCCCTCCCGGAGAAGGTTGATGCCGATGAGAACATCGAACTCGCCCAGGCGCATGTCCCGGATGATCTCCATGCGTTCCAGGGCGGCCACGTTGTGGTGCAGATAACGGCAGCGGATGCCGGCGCCGGTGAGGTAGGCGGTGAGATCCTCGGCCATTTTCACCGTCAGCGTGGTCACCAGGCTGCGCTGGTTCTTTTCGATGCGGGTGTTGATCTCGGAGATAAGGTCGTCGATCTGGCCCTCGAGGGGGCGCACCTCCACCCGGGGGTCCAGAAGGCCCGTGGGGCGGATGAGCTGCTCGGCGATCTGTCCGGCCCGCTGCTGCTCATAGTCGCCGGGGGTGGCGGAGACATAGACCGCCTGGCGGATGCGTCCGTTGAACTCGTCGAACTGCAGGGGCCGGTTGTCAAAGGCGGAGGGGAGGCGGAAGCCGTATTCCACCAGGGTCTCCTTCCGGCTGCGGTCGCCGTGGTACATGGCCCGCACCTGGGGCAGGGTCACATGGCTTTCGTCCACAAACAGGATAAAATCCTCCGGGAAATAATCCAGCAGGGTCATGGGCGGAGAGCCCGGCGCCCGTTCGGAGATGATGCGGGAATAGTTTTCGATGCCGGAGCAGTAGCCCAGCTCCTGCATCATTTCGATATCATATTCCGTCCGCTGACGGATGCGCTGGGCCTCGATGAGCTTGCCGTTGTCGGTGAACCACTGCACCCGCTGCTCCATTTCCCGGCGGATCTCGCCGATGGCCCGGGCCATTTTTTCCTTGGTGGTGACATAGTGGCTGGCGGGATAGATGGCCACATGGTTCAGCCGGCGGGTGGGGGTGCCGGTGACCACATTGATCTCGGAAATGCGGTCAACTTCATCGCCGAAAAACTCCACCCGGATGGCCTTGTCCAGGGCGTAGGCGGGGAAGATCTCCACCGTGTCCCCCCGGACGCGGAATTTGTTTCGCTCAAAGGCGATGTCGTTTCGCTCGTAGCGGATGTCCACCAGCTTGCGAAGAAGCTCGTCGATGCTTTTTTCCATGCCCGGGCGCAGGCTGATGACCATGTTGGCGTAGTCGATGGGGTCGCCCAGACCGTAGATGCAGCTCACGGAGGACACGATGATCACGTCCCGCCGCTCAAACAGAGCGCTGGTGGCGCTGTGGCGGAGGCGGTCGATCTCGCTGTTGATGCTGGCATCTTTTTCGATAAAGCTGTCCGTGTGGGGGATGTAGGCCTCGGGCTGGTAATAGTCGTAATAGCTTACGAAATACTCCACCGCGTTATCCGGGAAAAATTCCTTGAACTCGCTGCAGAGCTGAGCGGCCAGGATCTTGTTGTGGGCCAGCACCAGGGTGGGACGCTGGACCTTTTCGATGACCTTGGCCATGGTGTAGGTTTTGCCGGAGCCGGTCACGCCCAGAAGGACCTGCTCCTGCAGGCCCATTTCAATGCCCCGGGCCAGGGTTTCAATGGCCTCCGGCTGGTCGCCGGCGGGGCTGTATTCCGATACAACGTGAAATTCGCTCATTCCGGGCTCTTTTCTCAGCCGGCGGCCGCGGCCCAGGCGTTTTCCAGGGCCTCCTGAGCGGCCAGCAGGCCGAAGTAGTCATAGTCGGTGGGGCAGGCGGGATAGGCTTCGGTGTCCCACCAGTAGCGGCCCAGCACCTTTTCGTCGCTGGACAGGAACACTTCGTTGGGGTCGGTCATGTCCACGTGGCAGTTCATGCCGTCCACGGTGACCATGTTCCAGAAATGGGGCTCGTTGTCCAGACGGCCGGAGACCACCCGGCATTCGATGCCCAGCAGGCTGCAGAAGGCCTGGCAGGCCATGGCCATGCCCTCGGCGTTGGCGGTGCCGTTGACCAGGGCGTCATAGGCGGTGGAGCCGGCGCTGGGGGAATAGCTGCAGTTTTCCGCCAGATACAGGCAGGCGGCGTAAAGCCGGTCCGCCTGGCGGAGACTGTCGCTGCCGGCTTCGCCGGAAGCCTCCCCGGAGCTGCCGGTGTAACCCAGGGCTTCGGCGCAGCGCTGGCTCAGCTCGCTGCGCATGCGCGCCAGCTCTTCGGCCTCCAGCCCGTAATCCAGACTGATCTCCACGATGCGATCCATGCCGGACTCGGGATAGAGATTCACATCCACCTCCGGCATCCGGGGGCAGGCCAGTGCGTCGGCGTAGTAGGCCTCGGCCACCAGCTCCCGCACCAGATCGCCGGTGAGGGCGGCGGCGCTGAGCTCCAGGACCAGATAGGTCTGGGCATTCTGCAGCGCTTCGCTGAGCCGGCGGGACAGATCGCTCAGGCCGGTAAGCTCCTCCAGGGCCTGCATCTGCTCGGCGCTGCGGCGGTAGGTGATGTAAAGATCCGCCTGATAGAAGCTGACGATGCGGCTGAGGTCGCAGCTGGTGTAGTCAATGGCAAAGGCGCC
This sequence comes from uncultured Oscillospiraceae bacterium, assembly GCA_964605075.1. Lineage (GTDB taxonomy): Bacteria > Bacillota > Clostridia > Oscillospirales > Oscillospiraceae > CAJOIG01. Next base: position 3,569 of record CAZSAX010000102.1, on the reverse strand, counting down.
CAGGGGCGTGGAGCTTTTGACTTCCCAGCAGGCCTGGCTGATGTCCCGGCTGATGTTGCCGTCGTAGTTCTGGAACTGCAGCTCGGCGGATTCCTGATGCTCAGAGACCAGCCAGGTGATGGCCCGCTTGAGGGAGCTGTAGTCCGAGATGTAGCCCATGTCCGCCTCGATGACGTCTTCGGTCTGGGCGGTATATGCGCTGAGCTCGTAGTTGGATTTGTCAAACAGGCTGCAGCCGCTCAGGGACACCAGAAGCCCCAGCGCCAGCAGCAGGGCACAAATACGTTTCATCAGTAACCGATCTCTTCGTCAATTATGACCACTTCCATATCCTCGCACCAGAAGGGCTTCTGCCAGAACACCACCAGCGCGGAGCAGATGCGCTCCGGGGCGGCGCAGTCGTGGCAGTGACCGGTGGCGGCGCAGGGGGTCTTTTTGGAAAGCCGCTGGCTGTTTTTGGGCGCGGCGATGTTCCGGGCCCGCTCCAGCGCGCGGTCGAAGTCCGGAGCGACCTTATTGGCGCCAATGATTATGTAAACTTTCTCTTTCTTCATCAGCGTGCCGGCGACCCGGTTGCCCCGGCCGTCGATGTTGATGATGTCGCCGGATTCGGACAGACCGTTGGCGCTGGTTATGTAAACCTGTGCGTTGCAGGCCTCCAGCATGACCTCGTCCCGCATATCCTTGTGGTGCCAGAAGATCTGGTTGTGGCTTGCCAGAAGCTCATACAGGCCCATGTCCGTCACGGTCATGCTGCCGCCGATACCGATGGTCTTGCCGTCGGTGGCGGCGTCGATGTGCCGGGCGGCCTGGGCGGCGGTGGCGAAATGGCTGACGGAGAAGCCCCGTTTTTTCAGGTTTGTGCTCAGTTTCTCAAAATCCATGATAAACCTCCTCAGTCCAGATTGGTGATGTTGGAAAAGTTTTTGCCGAAAACCTCGTGGGAGTGGGTGACGATGACAAAGGAATGTTCGTCGATGCCGGAGATGATCTTCTTCAGCTCGGCGATCTGGGGCTGCTTGATCACGCAAAGCACCACCGACCGCTCCTCCCCGGTATAGGCTCCTTCGGCCTTCAGGAGCGTGGCCCCCCGGTGGAGGGTCTCGCCGATGGCCTGGGCGATCTGCCGGGGCTGGATGGTGATGATGTAGCAGATGCAGGAGTTCATGGTGCCGTAGAGCACCAGATTCACGATGCGGGAGGACACGAACATGGCGATGATGGTGTACATGGCGCTGTCAAATTTCTGCACCACCAGCGCGAAGAGGAGGACCACCACGGCATCCAGACACAGGGCGATGGTGCCGAAGTTGATGTAGGGATATTTCCGCCGGAGCATCCGGGCAAGAATGTCGCTGCCGCCGGTGGTGGCGCCCACAGAGTACACCAGACCGTAGCCAAGACCCTTGACCAGACCGCCGTAAACGGCGGCCAGAAGAAGGTCGTTGGTCAAAGAAAGCTCCAGCGAATTGAACAGGTCAATGAACAGAGAGTTGGACAAAAGACCGATCAGCGAAGCCATAAGAAACTTCGGGCCAAACTTCTTCCAGGCCAGGATGAACAAAGGGATGTTGAAGGCGATGGTCAGCACGCCTACCGGCAGACCGCTGAGATGGTTGAGGATCTGGGCGATGCCGGTAAAGCCCCCGGAGACAATGTCGTTGGGGAAGGTGAAAAAGGCAAAGCCTGCGGCGCCGATGGCGGTGCCCAGAACGATCAGAATGACGGAACGGATGTCCCCGCGGCTGAATTTCATACTTCCTCCAAAAGACTCATCTGTTCCTCGCCCCGGTCCTCATCGGTGAGCTTGGCGCCGGCGGCCGGGATGCTGCGCACCCGGTAGCGGGAGAGTTTCTGGATGGGGGTCTGGGAGAGGAATCTGGCGCCGGTGACGCCCAGCTTCTTGATGTTCATGACCTGCACGCCCTGGGTGCTGCGGCTGGTCTTGGGGGCAAGCAGGGCGCTGCTGAAGATAACGCAGCGGCCCTCGCCGCTGGTGACGGCGATCTCCGCGTCCTCCGTAAGGGGCAGGATGGAGACCAGGGGGCTGCGGTCGGAATAGGCGCCGGTGAGACGGCGGCGGTTGGTTTTGGTGGCGTAGGCGTCCATGGGCAGCCGGGCGCATTTGCCGTTTTCGAAAAACAGCAGCAGCGAGCCCTTCCAGTCCCCGGGCAGAACCACTGCCAGGGCCTGTTCCCCGTCGTCCATGCCCAGCTTTGTGGGCAGATAGTCGCCCAGGGCGCTGGCCTTGGTGTCGGCAAAGTCCGAGGCCCGGGTCTTATAGACCTGCTGCCGGTCGGTGAACACCAGCATCTTCGCCCGGTTCGTGGTTTCGAAGTACTGGCCGGGGCCGTCGTCTTCCTTGTATTTCTGCTCCGAGCTCATGCGCAGGGACTGCGGGGTGATCTTCTTGAAATAGCCCTGCCGGGACACGAACAGATGCACGGGGTAGTCTTCCACCAAATCCTCTTCCTCGAAGCTGTCCACCTCGTGGGCGTAGACCATGCCGGTGCGGCGGGGGGAGGGGTGTTTTTTCAGAAGCTGTTTGAGCTCGTCGGTGATGATGGCCTTGATGCGCCGCTTGCTGGACAGGATCTGCTCCAGCTCGTCGATCTGTTCGGCCAGCTCGTCGGTCTCCGCCACCCGCTTGAGGATGTACTGGCGGTTGATGTTGCGGAGCTTGATCTCCGCCACGAACTCCGCCTGGATCTCATCGATGCCGAAGCCGATCATCAGATTCGGCACCACGTCCTCTTCCAGCTCGGTCTCCCGGATGATGGCGATGGCCCGGTCGATGTCCAGCAGGATTTTCTTCAGACCCTCAAGCAAATGGAGCTTGTCCTGCTTTTTGGTCATTTCGTAGTATGTCCGGCGGTGGACGCACTCAATGCGCCAGTCGGTCCATTCTTTCAGGATCTCGCTCACGCCCATGACCCGGGGGGAGCCGTTGACGAGGATGTTGAAGTTGCAGGGGAAGTTGTCCTGCAGGGGGGTGAGCCTGAAGAGCTTGGTCATGAGCTTGTCCGGCTCCACGCCCCGCTTGATGTCGATGGCAATTTTGAGGCCGCCCAGGTCCGTTTCATCCCGCATGTCGGAGATCTCTTTGATCTTGCCTTCCTTGATAAGGTCCCGGCACTTGTCGATGATGGCCTCGGTGGTGGTGGTATAGGGGATCTCGTAGATCTCGATGATGTGCTCTTTCTGGTTGTAGCGCCAGCGGGCCCGGACAGGGAAGGAGCCCCGGCCGGTCCGGTAGATCTGCTCCATCTGGGCCCGGTCGTAGACGATCTCGCCGCCGGTGGGGAAGTCCGGGGCCGGCATGGTGGAGAGAATGTCGTGGTCGGGGTCTTTCAGATAGGCGATGGTGGTCTCGCAGACCTCGGCCAGGTTGAAGCCGCAGATCTGGCTGGCCATGCCCACGGCGATGCCCAGATTCGAGGACACCAGCACGTTGGGGTAGGTGGTGGGCAGCAGGGTGGGCTCGGTGGTGGAGTTGTCGTAGTTGGGGACAAAATCCACGGTGTCCTTGTCGATGTCCCGGAAAAGCTCCGCGCAGATGGGGGCCAGCT
>CAZSAX010000101.1:0-6820 GCA_964605075.1 uncultured Oscillospiraceae bacterium | reverse complement strand
GCCGCCGGCCCTATTCCGTGGTGCTGTTCGACGAGATCGAAAAGGCCCATCCCGACGTGATGAACATCCTCCTGCAGATCCTGGACGATGGCCGCATCACCGACGCCCAGGGCCGCACGGTAAACTTTGAAAACACCGTCATCATCATGACCACCAACGCCGGCTCCGACCGGAAATCCGGCTCTCTGGGCTTTGGCCAGAGCCTGAACGACATGGGCAAAGACCGGGCCATGAAGGCCTTGCAGGACTTCCTGCGGCCGGAGTTCATCAACCGGGTGGATGAGATCGTTTACTTCAACCAGCTCACGGAGGAAGACTTCCGGGCCATCGCCGATCTCATGCTCCGGGAGCTGCAGACGGTCATGGACGAGCGAAACATCCGCTTCGTCTGGGACGGCAGCGTTATCGATCATCTGGTGAAAAAGAGCTTCTCTGTGCAGTACGGCGCCCGGAATCTGCGCCGCACCATCCAGAAAGACATTGAGGACGCCATCGCCTCCGAGATCGTGGACCGCCGGAGAGGGCAGGTCTCCTGCATCTCCATCGCCGCGGAAAACGACAAAATCGTCATCGCCGCTCTTTAAAAACAGCAAAGGAATGGGCGGAGGTACGCACCTCCGCCCTTTTGTTATCATGAAAGATTTTCAAAAGCATCCCGTAAGAGTCTTTTTCTCTTACTACAAGCCTCATATGCGCCTGTTTATCCTGGACATGCTCTGCGCGCTGATCGCCTGCTTTGCGGATCTGCTCTTCCCCTATGTCACCCGCTACAGCCTGCAGAATCTGCTGCCGCAGAACAGGTTCACAGGCTTTTTCGTCATTATGGGCGCTCTGCTTCTGGCCTACCTCATCACCGCCGTTTGCAACTACATCATCACCTATCTCGGCCATACCATGGGCGTGCGGGTGGAGGCGGATATGCGCACCGACATCCTCACCCATATCCAAACTCTGTCCTTCTCCTTCTTTGACAAAAACCGCACCGGTGTTCTTATGAGCCGGGTGACCAACGACCTTTTCGCCATCACCGAGCTCAGCCACCACGGTCCGGAGATTTTGATGACGAGCCTTGTGACCATTCTGGGCTCCTTTGCCATCCTCTGCAGCATCTGCTGGCCCCTGGCGGTGGTGATTCTGGCCATCATCCCCATTTTTATCCTCTTCACCATCCACTGGAACAAGAAAATGGATGTGGCCAACACCGAGGTCAAAAGCCGTCTGGCGGACATCAACGCCACCGTGGAATCCGGCATCTCCGGCATCCGCACCGCCAAGGCTTTCGCCAACGAGGAAGCGGAAAAAGGCAAATTCGTCTCCGCCAACGAAGCCTTCAAGAAGGCCAAGAGCAACTGGTACAAAACCATGGGCATCTATCACTCGGGCCTGGCTTTCATTATGAATGTGATCCAGGTGCTCACCATCGCCCTGGGCGGTCTTTTCATCATGCTGGGGCGGATGGATGTGGTGGATCTTGTCACCTTCAGCCTTTACATAAACAACTTCCGCCGTCCGGTCATCCAGCTGGCGGACTTCATCGAGCTGTTTTCCGACGGCGTCACCGGCTTCAAACGCTTCCGGGACATCATGATCACCCAGCCCGCCATCGCCGACGCCCCGGACGCCAAAGAACTGGGCGAGGTACGGGGCGACGTGGAATACAAAAACGTCAGCTTCTCCTACGGTGACGGCCCCCGGGTGCTGGAGGATGTGAGTCTGAAGCTCAGCCACGGCCAGTGTCTGGCGGTGGTGGGCCCCTCCGGCGGCGGCAAAACCACCCTGTGCCAGCTTCTGCCCCGTTTTTACGACGTGAGCGAAGGCAGCGTCAGCATCGACGGCCGGGACATCCGCTCCGTCACCCAGAGCTCCCTGCGCCGCAGCATCGGCATCATCCAGCAGGATGTGTTCGTCTTTGCCGACACCATCCGGGAAAACATCCGCTACGGCCGGCCCGACGCCACAGACGAGGAGATCATCGCCGCCGCCATCCGGGCCGAGATCCACGAGGAGATCCTGGCCATGCCCGACGGCTACGACACTTTCGTGGGCGAACGGGGCGTAATGCTCTCCGGCGGCCAGAAGCAGCGGCTTTCCATTGCCCGGGTCTTTTTGAAAAACCCGCCGGTGCTGATCCTGGACGAAGCCACCAGCGCCCTGGACAGCGTTACCGAACAGCGCATCCAGGAATCCCTGGACGAGCTGGCCAAAGGCCGCACCAGCATCATCATCGCCCACCGCCTGTCCACTGTGAAAAATGCCGACATGATCGCCGTGGTGGAGGGCAGCCGCATCTGCGAACTGGGCAGCCGGGAAGAGCTCATCGCCCAAAACGGCGCCTTCGCCCGGCTCTGGAGAGCACAAAACCTCTCCATGGACTAAAAAAACACCGCTGCATCCTTCCGATGCGGCGGTTTATTTTATGTTTTTTGGTCGCTGCGGCCCAGGATATAATCCACGGTCACATGATAATAGTCAGCCAGCTTGATCAGGGCCGCGCTGGGAATGTCCAGCGCACCGCTTTCATAGCGGGAATAGGTGGTCTGGCTCACATTGAGCAGCTCGGCCAGCTCCTTCTGCTTCCGATCCGCGTCCTCCCGCAGGTCTCTTAGTCTCCGATACATGGTTTCACCTCGGAGTTATTTTATGTTATGCGATTATTGCATATTGATTTTTATGCGATAATCGCATAATATTGTCAAAGGAGGATTTTGCCATGGTGACATACAAAGAGCTGTTTCTCCTCCTGGTCGAAGCCCTGTCTCAGGCAACGGCCGATCTGGAAGAACAGAACTACGGTCTGGCCGCACAGCGTTTGAAGCAGGCCCAGAACCAATGCGAAGAACGCATCTGCGAGCTGGAGGAATAAGGACAACCGAAAGCGCCGCATCCGTGTGGATGCGGCGCTTTCGGTTCCGCTTGTCAGAAAAGCCCGTACAGAGGCTTTTTCAAGCTGTATCGGCGCTGCCCGGCCGCAGTGAATCCGGCCGGCATAATCCTTGAGGCCCAAGGATTTACGCCCGGCCCGGACTTTGCCGCTATATGCCTGTTTCTCTGACCGTCTCAGCCTTTGCGGCCGGAGTGTTTTTCGTGTAGTCCACATGCAGAAGCTCATGGGCCCGGCGCACAAGGCCGGCGTCGTAAAGCCGCTGGACGATGGGATTGAATTCCGACTGCTTCACCAGAGACAGCCGATCCGTGTCATACAGGCCCTCGGCCCGGCACTGCTTTACCGGTGTCAGCGCACTGGGCTGACCGGCACCGCCCACACAGCCGGTCTTGCAGCTCATGACCTCCACCAGGTCATAGCGCGCCCGTCCGGCTTTTACATCCTCCAGCAGCCGCTTCACCTCTCCAAGGCCGTGCACCACGGCGATCCGCAGCTCCCGCTCCCCCCAGGGAACGCCGGTCACCCGGATGCCCTCGCCGTCCCGCAGGCCGGAAAATTCGATCTCCCGCAGCGCCTCCCGGCCCTTGTCCCTGATCACCTGCCGCAGCACAGCCTCGGCCACGCCGCCGCTGGCCCCGAAGATGGTGGCCGCGCCGCTGGCCGTGCCGAAGGGCAGATCCAGGGCCATGCCCTCAAGCTCCGCAAAGCGGATGCCGGCCTCCTTGATCATCAGAAACAGCTCCTGGGTGGTGATCACCAGATCCACATCCGGCACACCGTTGGTTTTAAACTCTTCCCGGGCCGCCTCGCCCTTTTTGGCGGTGCAGGGCATGACCGCGATCTGATAGGTCTGCCGGCCCTCTTTCTCATCCTGCCGGGCGTAATAGTCCTTGATGGTGGCGGCAAACATCTCCATGGGGGATTTGCAGGTGGAAAGATGGGGCAGAAATTCCGGCGCGGAGTTTTCCACATACTTCACCCAGGCCGGACAGCAGGAGGTAAACATGGGCAGCGGCCCCCTTCCCTCCAGCCGGCCCAGAAACTCCTCCGCCTCTTCCATCACGGTGAGATCCGCGCCGAAAGCGGTGTCAAACACCAGATCCGCTCCCATGATCTTCAGCGCCGCCGCCAGCTTGTGGATGACGTTTTCCCCGGGCTTCATGCCGAAGGCCTCGCCCATGGCCACCCGCACCGCCGGGGCGATCTGCACCACCACCCGCTTCTGCGGGTCATGCAGGGCCCGCCAGGCCTCGCCGATCTCGTTGCGGATGATGATGGAGCCCGTGGGGCACACCGCGGCGCACTGACCGCAGCCCACGCACTTGGTCTGATCCAGCCGTCCGTCCCCCACCGGGCTGACCCGAAGCTCGCTGCCCCGGCCCATGAACTTCCAGATGCCCATGCCCTGAACCTCGTCGCAGATGCGGATGCAGTCGCCGCAGAGGATGCAGCGGTTGGGGTCGTACACGATGGAGGGACTGCTCTCATCCCGGGGCAGGTCCGGCCGGGTGTCGGCAAAGCGCACATTCCGGATGCCGAAGCGCACCGCCAGCCGCTGCAGCTGGCAGGCGCCGCTTTTCACGCAGGTGGTGCAGTCCCGGCAGTGGGCCGCCAGCATCAGCTCCAGGATCATCCGCCGGGCGCGGAGAAGCCTTGCGGTGTTGGTGCGGATGCGCAGGCCATCCTTGGGAGCCATGGCGCAGGAGGCTTCGATGTTGCCGTTTTCGTCCTCCACCACGCACATGCGGCAGGCGCCGTAAACGGAAAGCTCGGAATGGTAGCAGAAGGTGGGCATATCGATGCCCGCCTTGCGGATCACCGCCAGAATGTTCTGCTCCCCGTCAAAGGGCACCCGCAGTCCATCAATGTACATCACCCCCCGGCCCGGTTCCGCCGGCGCTTCATGGGCCGGACCAATGGCCCCGAAGGGGCAGTTGGACACGCAGGCGCCGCAGTTGACGCACCTGGCAGGGTCGATCGTATGAGGCAGACGCACCGCGCCCTCAATGGCCTCCATGGGGCAGCCCCGGCGGCACTTGCCGCAGCCCCTGCATTTTTCGGCATGGATGACCGGATGGGGCTTGTCCAGATCCAGCGCCGTCCGGACCTTTTCCTCCGCCGGCGTTTCCTCCCCCCGGAAGCGGCGCAGCGCCTCCACCACCATCCGGCAGGCATTTTTGCCCAGACCGCAGAGGGCCGTGGCGATCACGGTATCCGCCAGCAGCTCCAGCAATTCCAGATCCGCCGGGGTATCGGTCCCGGCATCCAGGCGCAGGAAAATCTCCAGCATCCGCTTGCTGCCTTCCCGGCAGGGCACACACTTGCCGCAGGATTCCTCCAGCGCAAAATCCCGGAAGCGGCGCCCCGCCTCTTCCAGGATGCGCCGGTCCCCGGGGGGAACAATCTCCATATATTCTCTGACTTCGGTCAGCACTGTCATTCTCTTCTCTCCTCTTACTCCCAATATCTCTAATATTTGTCATAAAATTAACATATTTTTTCATGAAAAAAGCGGCTTCTTTGCGGGCTTTTCCCAAGGGAAATTCCCGCGCCTTTTCCGCCGCCCGCATCATGATACCGATTTGTTCCCGCCTTGTCAAGCCCAACAAAAAACTTACCGAAAATTGGCATAATAAAGGGACTTCCCGCCCGGGAAGTCCCTTTCCTTTTTCTCAGCGCACCGGCACGATCTCCAGCCAGTAGCCGTCGGGGTCTTCGATGAAGTAGATGCCCATAGCGGGGTTTTCAAAGCAAATGCAGCCCATGGCCTCATGCTTGGCGTGAGCCGCTTCCATGTCCGGCGTCTGAAAGGCCAGATGGAACTCCCCTTCGCCCAGATCGTAAGGTCCTTCATGATCCCGCAGCCAGGTGAGCTCCAGTTCAAAGGCTGCTTCTTCGTTTCCGATGTAGACAATAATAAACGACCCGTCAGCGGCTTCCCTGCGCCGCTTTTCCGTCAGCCCCAGCGCCTCTTTGTAAAAGGCCAGGGATCGCTCCAGATCCTGCACATTGTAGTTTTCGTGAACCATTTTAAACATAAAGGCATTTCTCCTTTTAAAAAAGGGCGTGACCATGCGTCACGCCCATAATACTTAGAATTCCGCGTTGCCCACGGTGCGGGGATGCAGCTCCACATCCCGGATGTTGGAGATGCCGGTGAGGTACATCACCATGCGCTCAAAGCCCAAGCCGAAGCCGGCGTGACGGCAGGAGCCGTAACGGCGCAGATCCAGATACCACCAGTAGTCCTCTTCCTTCAGGCCAAGCTGGGCCATGCGCTGGGTGAGCACTTCCAGGCGCTCCTCGCGCTGGCTGCCGCCGATGATCTCGCCGATGCCGGGCACCAGACAGTCCGCCGCGGCCACAGTCTTGCCGTCGTCGTTGAGGCGCATATAGAAGGCCTTGATGTCCTTGGGATAGTCGGTGACGAACACCGGGCGCTTGTAGACCTGCTCAGTGAGGTAGCGCTCGTGCTCGGTCTGCAGATCGCAGCCCCAGTAGACATCGTATTTGAAGTCGGCGCCGCTCTTGGCCAGCAGTTCCACCGCTTCGGTATAAGTGACCCGGGCGAAGTCGTTTTCCGCCACATTGTGCAGCCGGTCCAGAAGTCCCTTATCCACGAAAGAGTTAAAGAACTCCATCTCCTGAGGGCACTTTTCCAAAACGGTATGGATAATGTATTTCACCATCGCCTCCATGACCTCCAGGTCGCCGTCCAGGTCGCAGAAGGCCATCTCCGGCTCGATCATCCAGAACTCGGCGGCGTGGCGCTGGGTGTTGGAGTTTTCGGCGCGGAAGGTGGGGCCGAAGGTATACACGTTGCCAAAGGCCATGGCAAAGTTCTCGGCATTGAGCTGGCCGGAGACGGTCAGGTTGGTCTGCTTGCCGAAGAAGTCCTTGGACCAGTCCACGGAGCCATCCTCCAGACGGGGAGGA
>CAZSAX010000100.1:0-6968 GCA_964605075.1 uncultured Oscillospiraceae bacterium | reverse complement strand
CCATCGCCGCGGTGAGCCGCATCGAGCTGATGACCCGGCCCAGGGGAGAGCCCGAGGGCACCCGGGTGCTGGTGGAAGGCGGCGAGATCCGGGACATGGGCCCCTGCGGCTGTCCGGAGGGGACGAGCTTTATCGTCCGGGATCTGTTTTACAACACCCCCGCCCGCCTCAAGTTTATGAAAAGCGACCGGGCGGAGGGCTCTTACTGCGTGCAGCTGGCTCAGAAGGTGGCCCTGGGCCACCCGGAGGTCTCTGTGCGCTGCATCCACGACGGCAAGGAAGATTTCTTCACCGCCGGGGACGGCCGGCAGAAAAGCGCAGTGTACAGCATCTTTGGCCGGGATATGGCCATGAACATGCTGGAGTGCCGGGGCGGCGGACTGGAAGTGGACGTGACGGGCTATGTGAGCTCCCCGGCTGCCGGACGGGGCAACCGGGCCATGCAGTTCTTCTTCGTCAATGGCCGGGCCATCAAGTCCCTGACCCTGCAGGCCGCGGTGGAGCAGGCGTACAAAAACACCCTGCTGGTGGGCCGCTATCCTGCCTGTGCGCTGTATATCACCCTGTCGGCGGGGCTGGTGGATGTGAACGTGCATCCCACGAAAAACGAAGTGAAGTTTTCTCAGGAGAGCCGGGTCTTCGATGCGGTGTACCACAGTGTAAAAGACGCTTTGGAGGCCGAGCGGCCCACCGCGGGCATCGACCTCAGCCGCAGCACGGAGAAAAAGCTTTCCCCGGAGATCCTGCATAAGCCGAAGCCGGTGAGCCCGGCGGAGGCCCGACCCTCCATGGGCGTGAAAGAGACGCCTCCGCTGTTCAAGGCCACGCTTCACAAAGGCCCTGCGGCCTCTTATACCCCGCCAAAAACCGAGCTGCGAAGCCCGGTGCTGGGCTATGAAAAGAGCCCGGCGGTGCCGGTTTCCTATGCCCCGGCAAGACCTGCCGCGGTTCCGGCGGCCCCGGTCTGGAAGCCGGAGCCGAAGCCGGAGGTCAAATCGGCTCCCGCGCCGGAGGAAAAAACCCCGGCCAAGCCGGCGGAAGCGGCCTGGCGGCTGCTGGGCGAGGTGATGAACACCTACATCGTGGCGGAAACCGAAGAGGGCATGCTCCTCATCGACAAGCATGCCGCCCACGAGCGGGCCATTTTTGACCGCCTCAAGGCCCGGGGCCGGCAGGTGATGAGCCAGGGCCTGCTTCTGCCGGTGACCTGGCGGCCCGACGGGGAGAGCCGGGATATTGCGGAGGCCCATTGGGAGCTGCTTTCCTCCCTGGGCTTTGAGCTGGAGCCTTACGGGGACGAGGATATGATCCTGCGGGCGCTGCCCGCGGACATGGATGCCGCCGACGGCCCGGCGGCGCTGGAGGAGATCTGCGAAAAGCTGAAAAAGGGCGGGGCGGACCTGGCCCGGGATAAAATTTTGCAGACCGTGGCCTGCAAGGCCGCCATCAAGGCGGGCAAAAGCTCCGATCCGAAGGAGCTGGAAGCTTTGGCGGCCCGGGTGATCGCCGGGGAACTGAAATACTGCCCCCACGGCCGGCCGGTGGCCACGCTGATAACGAAAACGGAACTGGACAAACGCTTCAAAAGGATCGTTTGACAGATCATGGCGAAGCCCGGGCAGGGCGAGCCGCCCGCCGGGGGCGGGCGTACATCCGCAAGGGACAGGGCCCCGAGGATGATGCCGGCCGGATTCACTTCGGCCGAGCAGATGAAATTGAGAGGTTTGTGTGGTATGAAGATCGAGTTTACCGACGAGCAGCTGACGCTGCTGAAGGAAGTTTTGAACGAATACGCGGAGATGAGCTATCAGGAGATGTTTGATTACAAGCGCATCGCCGTGGACGCGGAGGAAAAATTCGTGGCCGAGCAGTACAACGCCCTGGCCGACGCGGAGGAAGAGCGCTTCAAGCAGGTCAAGGCGCTGGGTGAGTATGTGGTGAAATACGAGGAACTGATGAAAAATGTCTGACGTTCTCGTCATCACCGGCCCCACCGCTACCGGAAAGACCGCCCTGGGCGTGTATATGGCCCAACGGCTGGACGGCGAGGTGGTGGGGGCGGATTCCATGCAGATCTACCGGGGCATGGACATCGGCACTGCCAAGCCCTCCGCCGAAGAGATGCAGGGCGTGCCCCATCACATGATCGATGTGGCCGAGCCCGGGGAGAGCTTTTCCGCGGCGAAATATGCCCAAATGGCCGCCGCCTGCGTGGAGGACATCCGGGCCCGGGGCAAGCTTCCCGTTCTGGTGGGGGGCACCGGGCTGTACATCGACGGCCTTCTCCGGGGCGGGGAATTTGCCGATGCGCCGGGGGATTCCGGCGTGCGGGAGACCCTGGAGGCGGCGTATGAGGCTCTGGGGGGCGAAGCCTTTCGCCAAAAGCTTGCCCAGGTGGACCCGGAGCGGGCGGAAAAGCTTCACCCCGGGGACAAAAAACGCCTGGTGCGGGCCCTGGAGGTCTATACCCTCACCGGCGAGACCATTACCGCCCACGACCGGCGCAGCCGGGCTGTGCCGCCCCGTTACAAGGCGAAAAAGATCGCCCTGGATTTTGCGGACCGGGAGGATCTTTACGCGCGCATCGACCGCCGGGCGGCGCGGATGTTTGAGCTTGGGCTGGTGGAGGAAGTGGAAAAGCTTCTGGCGGCGGGCCTTTCGGACAAAAGCACCGCCATGCAGGCCATCGGCTACAAGGAGACCGCCCGCTATCTCCGGGGGGAATGGTCTTTGGATGAGGCGGTGGAGGCGGTGCAGCGGGAGAGCCGGCGTTATGCCAAGCGGCAGCTCACCTGGCTGCGCCGGGACCCGGAGCTGCAATGGATCCGCTGGGAAAAAGAGCCGACGGATTTCGACCGGATTTTTGAGACCGTGACCGTAAAATGACGATAGGAACCGGGGCGAGGCCCTGGTTCAAATACACATTTTACGGGCGCGGAGGAACAATGAGCCGTGCCCGGAAGGGACGGCAAAGATGCAGAAATTACAGAATCTTCAGGACAGTTTTTTGAACCAGGCCCGTCGGGAGCGGCTCATGGTGACGGTGTTTCTCATGAACGGCTTCCAGATGAAGGGCTATGTGAAGGGCTTTGACGCCTTTGTGGTGATGCTGGATTCCGATGGCAAGCAGATGATGATCTACAAACACGCCATCTCCACCCTGGTACCGCCCAAGACGCTGAGCCTGACGGAGGAGTCGGATTGAAAAAAGCGGACAGGCTGACCAAAGCCATCTCCATCGTTCTGTTTGCGGCCATGCTGTGCTATCTGGGCTTTGCCCTGGGCCGGCGGCTGACCCGTCCCGTGCGGACGGCGCTGGCGGTGGAGGCGGTGCTGACGGATGCGGTGCCCATGACGGGCCTTGTGATCCGCCAGGAGTCGGTGCTGCTGTCCGCGAGAAACTACATAGACATTACCGCCGCCGATGGGGAAAAGATCGCCGCCGGCGGCACGGTGGCCACGGCCTACACCTCCGAGCAGGCCCTGGACCGGGCTTTGCAGCTGGACGCGCTGGAGCGCACGCTCCAGGAGGCGGAGGCGGTGCTGGCCGCGGAGGAAGAAGCCGCAGCCCAGAGCTTCGCCGTGCAGGACAGTCTGGAGGTGATCTCGGCGGCCCTGCGCTCCGGAGACCTGCGGGGTATCGACCTGCAGGCGGAGGCGCTGGCCTCGTTTCTGGGGCAGGGCGACAGCGAAAATTTCAGTCAGGACTATCTGCGCAGTCTGCGGAAGGAACGGGACGCCCTGCTGGCCTCCGCCGGAGGGGACAGCCAGCTTCTGACGGTGGAGGCTGCGGGGACCTTTTCCTCCATTCTGGACGGCTATGAGGACCTGACGCCGGAAGCGGCCCGGCTGCTTACGCCCCAGAGCCTGCAGGCCCTGCTGGATGACCAGCGCAGCACCCCGAGCGGGGCTTTTGGGAAAATGATCGGCTCCCATAAGTGGATCTACGCGGCCCGGATGGATGCCGGCGAGGCGGAGGCCCTGGCGGCCGGTGAAACGGTGCAGATCTCGTTTGGCCGCTATTATGCCGAATACCTGGAGGCGGAAGTGCTCCAGGTGGGACAGGCCAGCCGGGGACAGTGTGTGGTGCTGTTTGAGCTGGACCGGGCCATGACGGAGCTTCTGGCGGTGCGGAAAACCTCGGCCGAGCTGATCCGGGGCGGCCACAGCGGGCTGAGGGTGCCGGTGGAGGGGCTTTACCGCTACTATGCCGGTTATGCCGGCGAGGACAATCTGCAGGACCTGCAGCCCGGGGATACGGTGACGCTGGAAGCGGCCGGGGCGTCGCAGGAGGCGGTGATCTCCGAAATCGGAGAGCCCGGCGCGGATGGGCGCTGCCTGTTGGTTGTTTTCTGGCCCTGGACGGCGGACAACGCCCTGCCGGACACCGGCGGGGAAACCCGGCTGACGGCCGGTGAGGGCGGATTTTCCGCCGAGGATTATTACGACGAAGCCTCCGGAACGGAGCGCCTTTGCGTGTTTACCATGACGGGACTGCAGGCCGAGCGCAAGAAGGTGTCGCTGGTCTATGCTGCCGATGGCTTCTGCCTGGTGGAATCCCAGGGGGAGGACGCCCTGCGGGAGGGCAACGAGATCATTGTTCAGGCGCCGGAGCTGTTTGACGGCAAGGTGTTTGACTGAGGAGAGAGATTATGGCCATCCAAGACGATATCCTGCGCATCCGGGAACGCATCGAAAAAGCCGCCGCCGGGCGGCCGGTGACCCTGGTGGGCATTGCCAAGACCAAGGGCACGGCGCTTGTCCGTCAGGCGGTGGAAGCCGGACTCACGGACGTGGGGGAAAACTATGTCCAGGAGCTGCGGAGCAAGCAGGCCGAGGGGGCCTATGAAGGGGCCCGGCTGCATCTGGTGGGCCATCTGCAGAAAAACAAGGTGAAGTATGTGGTGGGTCAGGTGGATCTGATCCAGTCCGTGGACTCCCTGGGGCTGATGCAGGCCATTTCCCAAAAGGCGGAAAGCCTTTCGCTGGTGCAGGATATCCTGCTGGAAGTGAACATCGGCGGCGAAGAGGGCAAGACCGGCGCCCGGCCGGAGGAGCTGACGGCGCTTCTGGAAGCGGCGGCGGAGCTTCCCGGACTCCGGGTGCGGGGCCTGATGGCCATTCCGCCGGCGGGCGCGGGAGGAACTTATTTCAAGATTATGAACAAGCTTTATATTGACAATAGTATAAAAAAATACGATAATGTCAGCATGGACTTTTTGTCCATGGGAATGTCGGATGACTATGAACAGGCCATTGAAGCAGGCGCGAACATGGTTCGGGTCGGCTCTGCCATATTCGGCAGACGAGATTACGGCCTGTCTGCCATATAACGAAGGAGGATATGCATGAGCATACTGGACGGGTTCCGCAAGCTGACCCAGCCCTTTGACGAAACGGATGAGGATTTCTTCGATGCCGGGGATGTCCCTGTGGATAACGAGCCCACCGTGGTGATGCCCCGGCAGAGGAGCGGTTCCGTGTTTGCCGGATTCAAGGCGGCCCGGGAGACGCCGGCGGAAACGCCCCGGGACCCTTTCCTGGACAGCGCCCGGGAGCCGGTGCGGGAGACCGCCATGCCGGAGCGGGACTACGTGAAGGAATACATCCGGGAATTTGAGCAGGGCCCGGTGTCTCCGGAGGAAGACAAGGACGACCGGGTGGTAAACATCCACACCACCACCTCGGTGCAGGTGGTTCTGTCCAAGCCCGACCGCTTTGAGCAGGCCGCGGAGATCGCGGACCATCTGGGTCTGCGGCGCACGGTGGTGCTGAATCTGGAGAGCACCTCCAAGGAGGTGGGCCGGCGGCTGGTGGACTTCCTGTCCGGCGTGGCCTATGCCAACGGCGGCAAAATCAAAAAGGTGGCCATCAACACCTACATCATCACCCCCTACAACGTGGATATCATGGGGGACCTCATCGATGAGCTGGAAAACAGCGGCGTGAGCTTTTATTGAGCAGAGAAAGAAACATTGCGGATAAAAGAAAGGAAAAAAGAGATATGATCACTCCTCAGGATATTCAGGAAAAAACCTTTGCCCGTGCCGTGCGCGGCTATGACATGGACGGTGTGGACGAGTTTCTGGAAGAGCTGGCGGCGGATTACGCGGCCCTGACCAAGGAAAATGCGTCCCTGAAGGGCAAGATGCGCGTGCTGGTGGAGAAGATGGATGAATACCGCCAGACCGAGGACTCCATGCGCCTGGCGCTGCTCAGCGCCCAGAAGATGAGCGCCCAGATCGAAGCCGACGCCAAAGCCCGGGCCGACGCGCTGGTGGCCGAGGCCGAAGCCAAGGCGGCCGCCATCACCAAGGAGACCCAGGCGGACATCGCCAACGAGCAGGCCAAGCTGGCGGAAGCCAGGAAGGCCACCCAGAAGTATGTGGACCACATGACCGCCGTCTGCCAGAAGCAGGTGGAGTTCTATGGAAAACTGATGGACGCCCGGCTGGTGTCCGGCCCCAAGGCCCAGGCGGCCGCCCGGGAAGAGGAAGAGACCGTGCGCAGCATCGAGACCTCCGCGGTGAAGGCGGCTCTGCAGGAGCCGGAAGCGGCCATTCGCCTGGATGACGACGCCGAAGAGCCCACCCGTCACTTCGCAGCCGAGAATCCCCGGCCCCGGAAGCGCGCCCGGGAAGATTACCGCTTCGAGGACGACGAAGACTGAGAAAGACGAAAATTTGCATCGGGAGGGCCTAGGGCCCTCCCCTGCCAGCTTATATGAAATAAACACAGGGAGAAAAAAGACAATGTCCCAGGACTATAACGCCACCGTAAATCTGCCGAAAACCGACTTCCCCATGCGCGCCGGCCTGCCCAAGCGGGAGCCCGAGATGCTGGCCGCCTGGCAGGAGCTGGATCTTTTCAACGAGATGCTCAAGCGCACCGAAGGCCGCCCCATGTTCCTTCTGCACGACGGGCCTCCCTTCTCCAACGGCAACCTGCACATGGGCCACGCCCTGAAC
>CAZSAX010000099.1:0-7051 GCA_964605075.1 uncultured Oscillospiraceae bacterium | reverse complement strand
ACACTCATAGGTGTGTGACCTCTGTTTTTTTCTAAGGCTGTTTTTTTACAGCCCCATTTTTGCTTTTTGCGGGGAAGCGGATGGTGATGGCGGTTCCCTCCCCGGGCTGGCTTTGCAGCTCCAGCCGGCCGTCGTGCAGCCGCACGGCGTGCTTGACGATGGAAAGGCCCAGGCCCGTGCCGCCCACTTCCTTGGAGTGGCTTTTGTCCACCCGGTAGAAGCGCTCGAAAATGCGGCTCTGATGCTCCGGCGGGATACCGATGCCGGTGTCGGAAACGGACAGGATGGTCTCGTCCCCTTCCGTCCGGGTGCTTATGGTGACGGAGCCGCCGGGGCGGTTGTATTTGATGGCGTTGTCGCAGAGGTTGTACACAATGCCGTGCAGAAGCTGGGGGATGCCCTCCATGGGGGCGTCCCCACCCTCCAGGGACAGGCTCACGCCGGCGTTCTCGCCCGCGGGCGCCAGCTCCAGCAGAACGCTCTGGCACAGAAGCCGGAGGTCCAGCGGTTCCGGGCTCATGCCTTCGGCGCCCTCGTCCAGCCGGGACAGGCGGATGATGTCCTCCACCAGCAGGATCATGCGCTGGGCTTCGGCATAGATCTGGGTGCTGAAGCTCACCTGATCCTCGGGCTTCACCAGACCGCTTTTCAGAAGCTCGGCGCAGCCGGAGATGGAATGCAGGGGGGTTTTGAGTTCGTGAGAGACGTTGGCGGTGAACTCCCGGCGCATCTGCTCGGCGCTTTCCTTTTCGGTCACATCGAACAGAAGAAGCGCCGCGCCGGTGACAAGACCGTCGGAGAACACGGGGCTGGCGTCCAGCTGATAGGTGCCGGCGGGAAAGGCCACGGTGCGTTCCGCCTGGCGGCCGCTGCGGGCCTGCAGCAGAAGCTCCTGCAGCTCCAGCGAGCGGTTTACGGCCAGAAGATTTTTGCCCGGACAGTCCCGGCCGGCGCCCAGAATGGACATGGCAGCGGGGTTGATGCTGAGGATCTGGCCGCTGTTGTTCAGCAGCACCAGGCCCTCATTCATGGAGCGGGTGATGGCGTTGAACTCGTCCTGCCGCTGCCGCAGCTCCTGGGCCTGGGCCCGGAGCTGGCGCTGCTGGGAGTCGATGCGGCGCAGAAGGGGCAGGAGCTCGTCGTAGCCCTGGTTTTTCAGGGGGGCATCCAGATCCAGCCGGTTCAGCGGGTCCACGATGCGCCGGGACAGGCGGTGGGCCAGGATCAGCGACAGGATCACGGCGATCAGGGCGACCAGCAGGAAGGGCTGGAGCATGCCCAGCACCAGAAGGACCACCGAGGCATGGGCGCAGGAAAGACGGACCACACTGCCGTCCGGCAGAAGCTGGGCGCTGTAGAGCCAGCGCTCGGTAAGGGTGGTGGAATAGCGGATGCTCTCGCCGTAACCGTTGGCCAGTGCGTCCATGACCTCCTGCCGCTGCAGATGGTTTTCCATTTCGGCGGCATTGGAGCGGCTGTCGTACAAAACGCTGCCGTCGGCGCGGATCCAGGTGATGCGGTAATCCTGGAGCTCCAGGCCCTCAAAAAAGGCCAGGCCTTCGCCGGTGATGCCCTGGGCGGCCAGAGCGGTCTGGGCCCGGAGCTGGCTTTGCTGGCTGGTGGTGAAGTAGTTGTACAAAACGCCCAGGATCAGCACCAGGCAGGCCAGAAACACCGACAGAGCCACCACGCAGATGGAGCGGAAGATCCGTTTGGTCATGGCGCGGCCTCCAGACGGTAGCCCACCCCGCGGACGGTCTGGATGTATTCGGCGCAGGGGCCGAGCTTGGTGCGCAGGGTACCGATGTGCACATCCACGGTGCGGGTCTCGCCGGCGTAATCGGCGTCCCAGACCCGGCTGAGCAGCTGGTCCCGGGTGAAGGCCCGGCCGGGATGCTCCATCAGAAGACGGAGAAGCTCATATTCCTTGAGGGTCAGGGACAGCCGCCGGCCGTCCAGCCGCAGGCTGTGCTCTTCGGTATCCAGCAGGAGCCGGCCGGCCCGGAGCAGGCTTTTGTCCTCCTTGGGGGCGCTGCGGCGCAGCACGGCTTTCACCCGGGAGACCATCTCCATCATGCCGAAGGGCTTGGCAAGATAGTCGTCCGCCCCCAGATCCAGGCCCAGGACTTTGTCGTATTCCGTGCCTTTGGCGGTGGCCATGATGACAGGAATGTCCGCGCTGGCCGGGCGGGTCCGGAGCTTTTGGAGGATCTGGATGCCGTCTTCGCCGGGGAGCATGATGTCCAGCAGGATCAGGGAGGGTTTCCGGGCTTCCAGGGCGTCCCAGAAAGCGCCGGACTCGGGAAAGCCCTGCGCCTCCAGACCGGAGGCCTGGAGGGTATAGATCATCATATTTCGGATGCCGGCGTCGTCTTCCACGCAGTAGATCATGCTTTTTCTCCTTCTTTTGTTCCTGTGACGGAAAACAGCGCCCACCGGGCGATGTTCACCGCGTGGTCGCCGATGCGCTCAAAGTATTTGGCGATCATCAGCAGATCCAGCGCCGCTTCCGGATCGGCGGAGCAGCTGCGGATGCGGTGGATGAGCAGCTGCTTGGTTTGGTCAAAGCTCTCGTCCACCCGGTCGTCCATGGCAAGGACCCGGCGGGCCGCGGCGGGGTCCTGACGGACGAAAGCGTCGATGCTTTCTGTGACCATGCGGATGGTGGTCTCGGCCATGTCCCGGATGCAGGAGCTGCGGCGGGCATCGTCGCTGCGCTGCCGGGCGACGATCTCCCCGATGTCGGCGGACTGGTGGCCGATGCGCTCCATGTCGGTGAGCATTTTCAGCGCGGCGGAGATGTCGCGCAGATCGCCGGCCACCGGCTGGCGCCGGAGCAGAAGCCGAAGACAGAGCGCTTCGGTGTCCCGTTCCCGGCGGGCGATCTCTCCGGCCAGCTCCGGCAGCTGCCGGGCCAGAACGGGGTCGTTTTCCAAAAAGGCCTTGGCGGCCGTGGCAATGGCGCTTTCGCAGTAAGCGCCCAGCGTGATGAGTTCCTGATGGAGCTCGTCGAGCTGCTGGTCAAAGAATTTCCGCATCAGCCGAACCTCCCTGTGATGTAATCTTCCGTGCGCTTGTCCCGGGGGTGGGAGAAGATCGTTTCGGTGTCGTTGTATTCCACCACTTCGCCCAGAAGGAAAAAGGCGGTTTTGTCGGCGATACGGAGGGCCTGCTGCATGTTGTGAGTCACGATAACAATAGTATATTGCTTTTTCAGCTCCACGGCAAGCTCTTCGATGTGACTGGTGGAAATGGGATCCAGAGCGCTGGTGGGTTCATCCATGAGCAGGACCTCCGGCTCCACGGCCAGGGCCCGGGCGATGCAAAGACGCTGCTGCTGGCCGCCGGAAAGTCCCAGCGCGGATTTTTTCAGCCGGTCCTTCACCTCGTCCCAGATGGCGGCGCCCCGGAGGGCTTTTTCCACCGTTTCGTCCAGCTGGGCTTTGGAGCGCATGCCATGGGTGCGGGGGCCGAAGGCGATGTTGTCATAAATGCTCATGGGAAAGGGGTTGGCCTTCTGAAAGACCATGCCCACCCGCCGGCGCAGCAGGTTTGTGTCCATGGCGCCGTAAATATCCTCCCCGTCCAGGGTGATGCGGCCCTGGATGCGGCAGTTATCCACCAGATCGTTCATGCGGTTGATGGACTTCAGCAGCGTGGATTTGCCGCAGCCGGAGGGGCCGATGAAGGCGGTGATGCTGCCTTCGGAAATCGATAGGTTGATATCTTTTAAAGCCTGGAAGCTGCCGTAATGCAGATCCAGATGTTCGATGGTGAGTTTGTCCAAGTTTATGCTTCCTTTCCCAGCCTGGCGGCCAGCCGGCCGGAGAGAATGTTGAGGCAGAGGACCAGCACCAGCAGCACCACGGCGGTGGCGTAGCTCTGGTCCAGGTACAGGCCCTCGCCGGCGATGCTGTACATATGCACGGAGAGGGTGCGGGCGGAATCGAACAGCCCGGCGGCGGTCTCGGCCACGGTGCCGGCGGTGAAGATGAGGGCGGCGGATTCGCCTACAATGCGCCCGATGCTCAGAATGACGCCGGAGAGGATCCCGGGCACGGCGGAGGGCAGAACCACCCGGAATACCGTCCGCAGCCGGCCGGCGCCCAGGGCCAGGCTGCCCTCCCGGTAGCTGTGCGGTACGGCGCGCAGGGCTTCCTCGGTGGTGCGCAGGATCAGCGGCAGGATCATGATGGAAAGCGTCAGCGCGCCGGACAGCAGCGACAGGCCGAAGCCCAGCGCCTTGACAAAAAACAGGGAGCCGAACAGCCCGTAAACGATGGACGGAATGCCGGAGAGGGTCTCGGCGGCCAAAGCCATGGCCGCGGCCAGACGGCTGCCCGGCCGGGCGTATTCCACAAGATAAATGGCGGCGCCCACGCCCAGCGGCAGGGCAATGGCCAGGGTCAGCAGGATCATCCAGAGGGTGTTGATCAGCGCCGGCAGGAGGGAGACGTTTTCGGAGTTGTATTCCCGGGTAAACAGATCGGCGCTGAGGTGAGGGAGGCCCTTGAGCAGGATATAGATCACGATGCCGGCGATGGCGGCCACGGTGATCAGTGCGGCCAGCCGCACCAGCCCCCGGAGAAACAGGGACAGAGGGTCCCGATGGGTGTTTCTGGTTTTTTTCATGGGTCGTTCCTCCGCTTGATCAGGGAAAAGGAGAGGTTGATGATGAGAATGAACACGAACAGCACCACCGCTGTGGCGATGAGCGCGCCGCGGTGCAGGTCCGTGGCGTAGCCCATTTCCAGGGCGATGTTTGTGGTCAGGGTGCGCACGCCGTCGGTCAGGGCGGCGGGGATCACGGCCTGATTGCCGGCCACCATCATCACGGCCATAGTCTCGCCCATGGCCCGGCCCAGGCCCAGGATGATGCCGGCGAAGACGCCGCTTTTGGCGGCGGGCAGCAGGGTGAAAAACACGCTTCGTTCGTGGGAGGCGCCCAGGGCCAGCGCCCCTTCGTAATAGCTGTCCGGCACGGCCCGGAGGGCGGATTCGGAAACGCTGATGATGGTGGGCAGGATCATCAGCGCCAGAAGCACGGCGGCGGACAGAAGGCTCATGCCCCGGCCGCCGAAGCTGCTGCGCACAAAGGGCACCAGCACCACCAGCCCGAAAAAGCCGTAGACCACGGAGGGGATGCCGGCCATGAGATCCACGGCGGGCTTCAGGATGCGGTGCAGCCTTGCCGGGCAGAAGCGGGCCAGAAAGATGGCGGTGAGCAGCCCGATGGGCACGCCCAGAAGCAGGGCGCCGGCGGTGACATAGAGGCTGCCCAGGATCATGGGGAAGATGCCGTACAGGTCGTTGGCGGGCCGCCACTCGGTGCCGAAAAGGAAGCGCAGCGGGCCGATCCGGGCCATGGCGGGCAGACCGTTGGCAAACAGGAACACACAGATAAGCAGGACCGCCAGAATGGACACGCCGGCGGCGGCCCCGAACAGGCCCTTCATCCACGCTTCTTTCCGTTTTTGCCGTTTCATGCCGGCGGGGGCTCCGGCTTTGGCCGGGGCCCCGGAGGCTTTGCTCTTATTCATCCAGTACATCGGACCAGCTGACGGCGGCACCGGTGAAGATCTCCGTGACCTGCTGGCTGCTCAGCCCGCTGACCGGGTTTTCGTTGTTGACGATCACGGCGATGCCGTCCATGGCGATGACCGTGGGGATGAGGCCGCCTTCCAGCTCGGAATCCTTCAGGTCCCGGGAGGCCATGCCGATGTCGCAGCTTCCGTCCATGGCGTCGGCCATGCCGGTGGAGGAGTCGCTCTGCTGCAGCTCAACGGTCATGCCGGGATGAAGGGCCAGATAGGCTTCCTTGAGCTTTTCCATCACCGGGGTGACGGAGCTGGAGCCGCTGATGACGATCTTGCCTTCGGAAACGGTGCTTTCATAGCTTTCCGTACCGGCCACGGCGATGTAGCCGTTTTCTTCCACCACGGCCTGCCCCTGATCGCTGAGGATGAAGTTCAGAAAGTCCTGGGCCTCGGGGCTCAGATCCTCCCGGGTGGCCACGTTGAAGGGGCGGGCGATGTGATAGGAGCCGTTTTTGATGTTCTCCACGGAGGCGGCGGCGCCGTCAATGGGCAGGGCCTTCACGCTGTCGTTCAGAGAACCCAGGGAGATGTAGCCGATGGAATAGAGGTCGCCGGCCACGGTGGTCATCATGACGGAGGTGGAGTTGGTGATGGCGGCGGAGGCGGTGGTGTGATCCACTTTTTTGCCGGCTTCGTTTTTCTGCTCGATGCCGAACAGCTCGATGAAAGCGCCCCGGGTGCCGGAGCCGTCCTCGCGGGAAATGACGCCGATGGAGCTGTCGCTGCGGAAGCCTTCGTCGGTCTGGCTGCCGCAGCCGGCAAGCAGAGCCAGACTGAGGGCCGCGATGCTGAGGATGGAAATGCGTCGGATTGCCTTTTTCATGGCAGATAATTCTCCTTTATTTCAAATGTGAATGGGCATTTACATCTTCAGAATACGGCGAAAACGTAAGCTTCAATATCGTGGTTTTGTAAAATGGACGTAAAAAAACCCGCCGTGGAAACCACGGCGGGAAAAAGAGTTTGAAGTTTTTTTACTCGGCCTTGGCCGCTTCCGCCGCGGGGACGGGAGGCTGACCCATGACGAGCTTGGCGCGCTTCTTGGCAGATTCGGTCTGGAGAGTATCCAGGATGATGGCGGCCAGGAGCACCACGCCCAGGGCCACATACTGCCAGTACTGGTTCATGTTCAGGAAGTTCATGCCGGAGTTCAGAACACCGATAATGAGCACGCCGACGACCATGTTGGACATCTTGCCGCCGCCGCCGCCCATCTTGACGCCGCCCAGCATGCAGCCGGCCATGACGGTGAACTCGGTGCCCACGCCCATGGAGTTGTTGACAGCGCCGATGTAGCCCACGTTGACGATCTGGGACACACCGAAGAAGAAGCCGGCCAGGGCGAACACGGCAATACGCATGCCGCCGACGGAAACGCCGGACAGGGCCACGGCCTCGGGGTTGGAGCCCAGAGCGTAGACGTTGCGGCCGAAGTGGGTCTTGTTGAGGATGAA
>CAZSAX010000098.1:0-7069 GCA_964605075.1 uncultured Oscillospiraceae bacterium | reverse complement strand
TGAGCTTGTCCGTGTCCTCGCTTTTTGCCGTGAGCATGATGATGGGCACGGTGGAAAACTCCCGGATCTGCATGCAGGCGGAAAGCCCGTCCAGCTTGGGCATCATCAGATCCAGAATGATCAGCGAATAGCTCTCGCTCCGGGCCATGGCCACCGCCGTCTCGCCGTCGTGACAGCCGTCCACCTCATAGCCCTCATTTTCCAGGTTGAATTTGATCCCCTTGACGAGCAGTTCTTCATCGTCCACAACAAGAATCTTCATGTCGCTCTCCTTAATACGTGATGTAGGGCTCAAGCCCCGCCAGAACACTTTCCCCGATGCCGGAAACCGCCAGCAGATCCTCCCGGCCCGCAAAGGGCCGCTGAGCCAGGATGCGCTGGGCCAGGACCGGCCCGATACCGGGCAGCTCCTCCAGCTGCTCCGCCGTGGCCTGATTGATGTTCAGCCGCAGCGATTGCTCCACAAAGGGGGAGGGCAGCGGCAGCGCTTCCGTTGTCACGGCCGTGCGTCCAGGTTCCCACCGGCTGACCAGCAGCGTCAGCAATACCAGCACCCCGGCAGCCGCCAGGGCCGTACGTTCCGATTTTGTCATCGATAGTTTCTGTTCCGTGTCAATAATTGTTGGTTGCTTTTCTTGGAAATTTCTCTTATAATGTTTTAATCAACAGCATTTTTACTCTGTGCTTATTATCATCATATCATATTTACGCGGAGAATAACATGAAAAAATCAAAATTCCTCCTGCTTGCTCTGATACTTCTCATGACGGCCGCCCTGCTTCCTCTGCAGGCGTTGGCGCTGGAGAGTCCGGAAGTGACATCGCCTGCGGTCCTGCTCATGGACGCGGACAGCGGCGAGGTCCTGTTTGAAGAAAACGCGGATGAGCGCCGTCAGCCGGCCAGCACCACCAAGATCATGACGGTCCTGCTGACCATCGAAGCCATCGAAAAAGGTCAGTTCACCCTGGACGACACCGTGGTGGCCTCGGAAAACTGCCAGTACGGCATGGATGAGGACAGCTCCAACGCCAACCCCGCCATCGAGCCCGGGGAGATCCTTTCCGTGCGCGATCTGCTGTACTGCGCCATGCACGCCAGCGCCAACGAGGCCTGCAACATTCTGGCCGAGTACATAGCCGGTTCCATCAGCGAATTCGTCATCCTCATGAACCAGCGGGCCGCCGAGCTGGGCTGCACCAACACCCACTTCAACAACCCCAGCGGCCTGGAGGACTCCGACCACTACTCCTCCGCCCGGGACCTGAGCATCATCGCCATGGAAGCCGTCCGCCACGAGCAGTTTGTGTCCCTCTGCAGCGATGACGACTACACCGTCCCCGCCACCAATATCGCCGGCGAGCGCAGCCTGCGCAACACCAACGCCCTGCTGGACAGCAGCAGCAAATACTACTACGAATACGCCTTCGGCATCAAGACCGGCTTCTTCACCAACGCCGGCTACTGCCTGGTCTCCGCCGCCACCAAGGACAACACCACCCTGGTCAGCGTGGTTCTGGGCGGCACCCAGGACGACAGCGGCGACTCCCGCTTTGTCGACACCATCGCCCTGTATGACTGGGCCTTTGAAAACTACAGCTACCAGACCGTTCTGTCCTCCACCGAAAGCCACATCAATGTCCCCGTGACCATGGGCGTGGACGACAGCGTGGCCGCCCGGCCGGAGACCACCATCAACATCCTCCTGCCCAACGACTTCGATCCGGAGAGCCTGGAGTTTGAATATGTGGTCTACTCCGAGCGGGACGGCGAGATCCTGGAAGCTCCCGTGGACGCCGGCACCATCCTGGGCGAAGTCACCGTCTCCGCCGACGGCCGGGTTTTCGGAAGCTCCTACCTGGTGGCCACCAACTCCGTGGACATGTCCAAAACCATTTACCTGAGCGCCTCCATCAACAGCATCCTGCAGCAGCCCATCGTCAACAAGCTCTGCACCATCCTGATCGTTGTTCTGGCGCTGTATCTGATCCTGGTGTTCTTCTACGCCGTGCAGCGCATCCGCCATAAGCGCAGCCTTCGCCAGGCCCGGCGGGACCGCGCCGAGCGGCAGGCCCTGCAGGAAGCCTTCAACGTATACGTCACCCCCGCCGCCAAGGCTCTTCCCGCGCAGAGCGCGGCTCCGGAGGAAGACCCGGACGCCCAGCCCGCTCCCGGCTTTGTCCAGACGCTGAAAGACTTTTTCACCGGCCTTCTGAACCGTCTCCGCGGCCCGGAAACGGACGAAGACTATGAGGAGGAAGAAGAGCTTCCCGCCGAGGATGAAGAGGAAGAGATCCACCAATAATATAATGTATAACCCGCCCCGCGGAGCCATGGCTCCGCGGGGCTTTTTCCTGTTATTTTAACGCCAATTCGTATAAACCCCGGGCGTCAGGCCCGCCCCAAAATCCTGAAAAAAATTTAACAAACTGTATTTCAGGGCGATAATTAATTAATTAACACAAATAAGACGTATATTTTCTTTGTTTTCATGGCGAAAATGCACAAAAGCCGGGATTTGAATAAGCGGAATTTCCGAAAATCCGGATTCTTAAAGGTTTTCAATTGACGTTTGGGGCGGCGGCAATTATAGTTATAGCTGGTAAAGACCCCGCATTATAATACAGCGAGTAATGAAAACATAAAAATACTATCAGGAGGCATTTATGACGAAGAAAATCGACCGCGTTGATTCCGTTGAAACTCTTGAGCTGAAGCTTGCCGAAATGCGCGCCGCCCAGGCCGTGTTCGCCAAGTTCACCCAGGAGCAGGTGGACGAAATCTGCAAGCAGGCCGCCATGGCCGCCGACAAAGCCCGTATCCCCCTGGCCAAGATGGCCTGTGCTGAGACCGGCGCCGGCGTCATGGAGGATAAGGTCATCAAAAACAACTACGCCGCCGAGCACATCCACAACTACATGCGCGACATCAAGACCTGCGGCGTGATCGAAGAGAACAAGTCGGCCGGCACCATGCGCATCGCCGAGCCCATGGGCATCGTGGGTGCTGTTACCCCCACCACGAACCCCACCTCCACCACCATCTTCAAGATCCTGATCTGCCTGAAGACCCGCAACGCCATCCTCATCTCCCCGCACCCCACGGCCAAGCGCTGCACCATCGAGGCGGCCCGCATCATGAAGGAAGCCGCCGAGAAGGCCGGTCTGCCTGAGAACATCATCTGCTGGATGGACGAGAGCTCCATCGAGATGACTCAGGTCATGATGAAGGAAGTCAACCTCATCATCGCCACCGGCGGCGCCGGCATGGTCAAGGCTGCTTACTCCTCCGGCACCCCCGCCATCGGCGTGGGCCCCGGCAACTGCAACGTCATCTTCGACGAGACCTGCGACATCCAGCACGCGGTCGCCTCCACCATCCACTCCAAGACCTTCGACAACGGCATGATCTGCGCTGCGGAGCAGCACATCACCGTGGTGGATTCCATCTATGACGAAGTGAAGGAACTGCTGAAGGCCAGCCGCTGCTACTTCCTCAACGAGGAAGAGTCCAAGAAGGTGGGCGAAGTGTTCTTCAACCCCGCCAACCACGGCGTGCGTCCCACCGCTTACGGCCGCCCCGCCACCAAGCTGGCGGAAATGGCCGGCGTGACCGTTCCCGCCGACACCAAGGTCCTCATCTCCGAGCAGACCTCCACCGACCACGACAACCCCTGGGCCAACGAAAAGCTCTGCCCCCTGCTGGGCATGTACCGCGCCAAGAACTTCGAAGAAGCTCTGGACATCTGCGAAAAGCTGGTCAACGAAGGCGGCCCCGGCCACTCCTCCGCGCTGTACGTCAACCCCGGTGAGCGCGAGAAGATCAACGCTTTCGGCGCCCGCATGAAGACCGCCCGCGTCATCGTCAACATGCCCACCACCTTCGGCGGCCTGGGCGACCTGTACAACTTCGACACCGCTCCCTCCCTGACCCTCGGACCGGGCTCCTGGGGCGGCAGCTCCTTCGCTGGTCAGACCAACATCCACCAGCTGCTCAACATCAAGACCGTTGCCGAGAGGAGAGAGAACATGCTTTGGCTGCGTGTGCCTGAAAAGGTTTACTTCAAGAAGGGCTGCACCCCCGTGGCTCTGAAGGAACTGCGTGACGAGTACAACTGCAAGAAGGCCTTCATCGTCACCGACGCCAACCTCTTCGAGCTGGGCATGTGCAAGCCTGTCACCGATCAGCTCACCGAGATGGGCATCACCGTCAGCCTGTTCTATGACATCCGTGTTGACCCGCAGATCCAGGACGCCATGAAGGGCATGCCCGCCATGCACGAGTTCAAGCCCGACGTGGTCATCGCCATCGGCGGCGGCTCCGCCATCGATACCGCGAAGATCATGTGGCTCATGTACGAGCATCCCGAAGAGAACTTCCTGGACCTTGCCACCGTCTTCATCGACATCCGCAAGCGTGTCTATAAGTTCCCCAAGATGGGTCAGAAGGCCAAGCTCGTCTGCATCCCCACCACCGCCGGCACCGGCTCCGAGGTCACTCCCTTCACCATCATCTCCGACGCCGTCACCGGCGCCAAGTGGCCCCTGGCTGACTACGAGCTGCTGCCCACCATGGCCATCGTGGACGCCGACTTCATGATGAACCTGCCCAAGGGCGCTACCCGCGCTTCCGGCTACGACGTTCTGACCCACGCTGTCGAGGCTTATGTGTCCGTCTTCGCTTCCGACTACACCAACGGCTTCGCTCTGACCGCCATCAAGAACGTCTTCAAGTATCTGCCCCGCGCTTATGCCAACGGCGCCAAGGACGAAGAGGCCCGCATCAAGATGGCCGACGCTTCCTGCCTGGCCGCTCTGGCCTTCTCCAACGCCATGCTGGGCGTGAACCACTCCCTGGCTCACAAGCTGGGCGGCTGGCATCACATCCCCCACGGCACCGCCAACGCTCTCCTCTTCACCGAGGTCTGCAAGTACAACGCTCAGCGCTTCCCCACCAAGATGGGTACCTTCTCTCAGTACAAGTATCCTCAGGCCTTCGAGCGCTATGTTGAGATCGGCGAGTACCTGGGCCTGAAGGGCGCCACCGATCAGGAGACCTTCGACAACTTCATCAAGGCTTCCGAGGATCTGAAGGCTGCCATCGACATCCCCGCCAGCATCCATGACTACGGCATCGAAGAGGCCAAGTTCATGGCCGGTCTGGACGAGATGTCCGAGAACGCCTTCAACGATGAGTGCACCGGCGGCAACCCCGTCTATCCTCTCATCTCCGAGATCCGCGACGTGTACCTGCGCGCCTACTGGGGCCCCGAGTACGAAGCCAAGGCCGCCGAGGGCTTCGCCCCCGCCGAGGCCAAGATGTACTCCAACCCCTTCGGCTCCGACTACGAAGTCAACATGAACGGCGTGGAGCTGCCTCAGCCCGTCGCGGCCGAGAAGAAGGCCCCCAAGACCAAGAAGAAATAATCAACACTCCCCTACATAAACCCCAAGCAAAAAAGCCGGGACAGCATCCGCTGTCCCGGTTTTGTTTCCTTATGGCGCCGCCAGAGCTTCCACCAGCAGCCGCACCGCCAGGGAAAAGCCCTGCACAAAGGCCTGGCAGTCCTCCAGGCTGCTGCGGGAATTGGCATACTCCTCAAACTGGAAAAACAGCTCCTTCTGCTCCTCGTTCAGCCTGCTGAACAGGCGGTCACAGCTCTCGCTGCACAGCTTCTGAAGCCGCCGGTACTCCTCCGTGCGGGGCCACCGTCGGTCCGCCGGACGGATATTTCCGTAATACAGCTCCTCCAATATGTTTTCCATTCTTACCACCCCCTATTTGTTTGTGTGGCCAGTATACACCATAGCAACTCATTTGTATAGTGTTATTTTAACTCATTTTGTGTTATAGATTTGAGTTACGAAAACAAATTATAATATAAAAAAAGCATTGGAGGCTTCTGGTGGAAAAGTTTATCATTACTCCCAAAGAGGACAAAGCCGTTACCATGACCATTCGGGTAGACAAAGACCTGCAGGAAAAATACACCGCTCTGTCTGCCAAAACGAATTACTCCCGCAACGAGCTGATCAACATGGCCCTGCGCTATGCGCTGGACAACATGCAGATCAACGAAAATAAATAAGGTGATGATTTATCCGCGCATCCGCGATCTACGGGAAGACCACGACCTGAGCCAGCGGCAGCTTGCCGCGATTATCGGCATGCCCCAATCTCAGTACCAACGGTATGAGAGCGGCCTGCGGGACCTCCCCACGGATCTTCTTATTGCCTTGGCGGACTTTTATAAGACCTCCACCGACTATCTCCTGGGCCGCACCAACGACCCCGCACCGCCCAAATAACACAACCCCTCCGGCACCTCCCTTTGCACAAGGGAGGCTTTGCGGGCTAAGCCTTAAGCTTGAAGTAAAAAGTCTATGAGGTGTCCTTATGATTTGCTTTGATAAGCTTTGGTCTGCGATGAAGCAGCGGAATGTCTCCCAGTATAAGCTGATAAAAGAATGTGGAATCAGCAGCGGCCAGCTTGACCGGCTGCGGAAAAACGGCAATGTAAATACATATACGCTGAACCAACTTTGCAGAATCCTCAACTGCAGACTGGACGAGATCGCAGAATATGTCGAGGATGAAAACAAATGAAAACGCCGGAGCTTTCGCTCCGGCGTTTCTCTTTATGAAATTCAGTCCGCGATGCCGACGATGTCCTTGGCCAGCTGCTTCTTGCCGGCCAGGTCGCTCTGGCGGGAGATGATGATGCGCTGGGCCTGGGGGGAGCCGGCGCCGTGCATGCTCTCGGTGCGGTAGCCCACGGCCGCGGTGCCCAGGGTGAGGTTTTCGATCAGGCGCATAATCTTCAGGCGGTTGATGGTGGGAACGCTGTCCACGCCCTTGAGGTACTTCTCCACATAGGGGCCAAGCTCCGGATCCCGCAGGTCGGTCTCGGAGGGGCAGGTGACCATGATGCCGCCGGCGATGTCCTCGGCCAGACGGGCGATCTCATAGGGGAAGCGGGTGACGTTCTGCTTGCAGACGTTGGCGAGCAGGGTATCCACCATGTAGTTGCCGGACTCGGTCTGCCAGCCGTTGGCGGAGCAGGCGATGCCGC
>CAZSAX010000097.1:0-7131 GCA_964605075.1 uncultured Oscillospiraceae bacterium | reverse complement strand
GGCCGTCCATGCCGGGGGTGACCAGGAAGGGATAGCGGCCGATGCGGCTCTTGTAAACGATAACGTTTTCAACCCGGTCGGCAATTTCATGCAGGCGGTTGAAGAGGGTGACGGGCTCGTTGTAGTTGTTGGAGCACCAGATCACGTCGCCGGACTTGATGAGATCCAGCGCCTGATCCACGGAACCCATCTTGGACTGATAGATTTTCTTGTAGTCTTCGTAGGTGTAGGCCATGCTTCGACTCTCCTCTATACTAAAATTTTTAAATTAGCTGACTAACATTTTTATTATAACAAAGCGCACCGGATTTGCAAGACCCAGACGAAGGATGTAGAATAAAAAATCGCCGGAGAACAGCACAAATCCGAAGCCGGCCCCTCCGTATTTCCCGCTTCCCGCGAAAAAAAGTGACAAATCCGCCGTCCTCCTCGTCTCCCTTACGAGGCCTCAAAAAAGAAAGGGCGTGAATCCCTTGGATGTATTATCGCTGTATCAGCTTCATAAGGATATGGTCTTCCGTCTGGCCCTGAGCTACACCCGCTCCCGGGCGGATGCCGAGGATATCTGCCAGGCAGCCTTTGTCAAGCTCATGGAGCACAAAGACCGCATTCAGCCCGGCAAGGAGCGGCCCTGGCTGGCCGCCGTGACGGCAAACCTCTGCAAAGACCTGTTAAAATCCGCCCGGCACCGGCTCACAGAGCCCCTCACCGAGGACATCCCCTTTGAAAGCCCGGAGCAAAGCGAGGTCTTTGCCGCCGTGATGGCTTTGGGGGAGAAGGAACGGGCCGCCGTATACCTTTATTATTACGAAGGCTACTCCACCGCTGAGGTGGCCCGGATCCTGGGCTGCCGCCAAACAGCGATCAGCACCCGCCTGGACCGCGCCCGGAAACATCTTCGCAGCAGATTGGAGGCCGATCGATATGCTTGAAAACTACATCAAAGCCATGGACAGCCTGCAGCTCTCCCCGGAAGCGGATGAGCGCATCCGCCGGACGCTGGCGGCTGCCTGCTGTGAACGGACACAGGAGGTAAAACCCATGAAACACCACAGAAAGAAACTGTCCGCCCTCATGATCGCCGCCATTGTGGCGGTGTGTCTGCTGGCCGGCACGGCTTTGGCCGTGGCCCTGAGCCGGGTGGACATGAACGTGACCGATTGGAGCATCTTCCACAACGACGACCAGAAGCACTTCTCCATCGAATTTGACCCCACCGACGAGGACTACATCGAGCTGGGCCACTGGTACCCCCAGATCCTGCCGGAGGGCTTTGAAGAGAGCTTTGTCTCCGAACAAATGAGCGGCTCGCAGCGCCTCGTCTGGCGAAATGAAACGGACGATTTTCTGGCCCTTGTCTGCCACATTGCCAGCGAGACCGTTGACATTTCCCTGGACGGCAATTTGAATCAGGAAGAGGTAAGCATCCGGGGGAGCGCCGGCACCCTGTTTACGGATGAGTCCCCAGTGGACACAGAGCTTTACAAGGCCCTGTTCTGGACCGCGCCGGAATATGGCATCGGCTTTTTCCTGGAATACGGCGGCAGCGAGGACATCGACCTGATTGCCATCGCCGAAAGCGTCATCCGGATCGACGAAGCCGACGCCCCCATCCCCACCTACGCCGAAGAAAAATACGAGGCGCTGGAGGAGCTGGGCGATTATATGCCCACCATCCCCGAAGGCTACGAACTCTATGAGTTCACCGGCATGCCCAAGGACCATGGCGGCGGCTGGTATGCCTATGTCCGCCGCTACTGGCAGAACGAAGCTCACGACACCATCCACTTCAGCTATGAGACCTTCTCCCCGGCACCGGATGCCGGCGAGATCGACTTTAACACCTACGAGGAAGCGCTGGCAAAGGCAGAGGCCGGCGAAAGCTCCATAACCTGGACCGACCCGGATCTGGGCCTCAGCTTCTTCCTCAGCGCCGACGCCCTCTCCGGCGAAGACCTGGCCGCGCTGATGGAAAGCATCGCCCTTCCGTAACGCTCATACAAAAAAGAAGCAGGGAGACCCCTGCTTCTTTTTCTGCTCAATCATATAGTTATGTAAACCAATTGTCAGTCCAGCGTGATCTTGCGGCACTCCAGGTACCAGCGCTTATCCAGGCTGTGGCCCACGGAGAAGCTTTTTTTGGGGTAGTTGCCGTTTTGCTGAATGTAGGGGAACAGCTCTTCCTTGGGCAGGCTGGGCAAAAGCAGCGCGGCGTTTCCGGGGCGGCTGCCCTGCTCTTTGGCCGCCTCGTCCCCGTGGACATAGTCCACCGTGCCGCCGTGCTGGGCCATATAGGCCTTGCAGAATTCGTCCGCCTCCGCCACCAGCACGCCGGTGTCTTTTCCGCCCAGAGTCCGGATAAAGCCGCCTTCGTCGGTGTCAAAAAGCACCCGGTGGATAGGGAAGAATTCCACCGCCTCGTCCCGCAGGTTTTCCACCTCCGCCAGGGCATAGCGGGCAGGGTGATCCATGGGCGCGCCGGCGGCTTTCAGCTCTTCCCAGAGGTTCTTGGCCGCCGCCAGGCTGTGGTTGCCGTCGCCCATGGCAAAGCTCAGTTCCTCCGGCAGCCCGTTCAGGGCTGCCCGCAGCGTTTCCGCTGCCGGGCCATGGATGCGGCTGCCCCGGATGTGACCGCCGCCGGCGTGAAGCTCAAAATCATAGAGCATTTCCCCCGGCTCCGCCGCCCCCAGAACCGTATCCTCCGGGTCGTCAATGAACAGCACGATATGGGGCATCTCCAGCGGGCTCTGCTTCCGCAGCTCCATCCGGGTGGGCAGACGTTCGGGCACCGTGGCCTCCGTGGAGCGCACAGGGCTTTTCGAGCCCGGCGTCCAGTCATAGGCCTCCAAGTCCAGCTTCCCCACCAGACCACGTCGGATCTTTCCATTGGGGAGTTTTCGCTCCACATAGATATAAGAATCCGGGATCTCTTCAAAGATATCCCCCACCACGTAATCCTGCATGGTGCGGATCATGGCCTGCTTCCGCTCCGCCACATCCGCCTCCCAGAGATAGGCCTCCGGCAGCATCAGCCGCAGCGTGGAGGGCGCGTCGCCCACATCGTCGGCAAAGCGGTCCCACCAGGCCCGCTCCGAAGAAAACTGATCGCAGGCCACCACGGCCCACTTTTCCATATCGTATCCCTTTTTTGGCAGAAGAATGTCCGCCGGGGTAAAAATGTCTTTCATAATCCTTACTCCTTCTGGCTCTGCCGCGGAC
Source organism: uncultured Oscillospiraceae bacterium (assembly GCA_964605075.1). GTDB lineage: Bacteria > Bacillota > Clostridia > Oscillospirales > Oscillospiraceae > CAJOIG01. Next base: position 3,912 of record CAZSAX010000097.1, on the reverse strand, counting down.
AAAAGCTGTGCCGCGGCACGGTTGGCCGTAGGTTTTAGTGCCGCGGTATAGCTTGCGGACGCGGCCACGTTCCTGCTGTCAATTCTACATGATTCGGCATAGCATGGCAAGAGGTGATCTTGATGCTCTTTACTCTCACAGGCTCCGACGCCCGCTTCCCCCATCTGCGGGAGCTGCTGGAAGCCGACGGCCACCGGCTGGGGGACGGAGGGATCCCCATCGCACCCCCTGCCGCCCGGGAAGGCCTTCCCTATTACAAAAGCGAGATCTATGCCATCCGCAATGCCGCCCTCACCGCGGAGGGAGCCCTGACCCTTCTGCTGCGCCGGGGCGCCCGCTCCCTGCAGGGGCAAAGCATCCTTCTGGCAGGCTACGGCCGCATCGCCCGGCTTCTGGCACCCAAGCTCCGGGCCCTGGGCGCCCGGGTCACCGTGGCCGCCCGCAGCGCCGAAGCCCGGGCCTGGGCCCGGAGCGAGGGCTTCCGGGTGGTTGACATAACTTACATCGCCCCTACCTACGACAGCGTCGTCAACACCGTGCCCGCCCCCATCCTGCGGGGGGATTACGGCGGCGCGCTGTGTCTGGATCTGGCCAGCGCCCCGGGGGGCTGGGCGGATAACACCCCGGTCCTCCGGGCGCCGGGCCTGCCGGGCCTCTTCGCCCCCCGGGAAGCCGCCATCGTGATGCGCGACGCCATCTATGAGACCATGAAGGAGGAGATATGATGGAGAAACTCAAGCTGGGCCTGGCCCTGACCGGCTCGTATTGTTCCTTTTCCAAGCTCTTCGCCGTGCTGGAAGAGCTCTGCGAAGAATTTGATGTGATCCCCATTCTGTCGGAAAACGCCGGGCTGGACAGCCGCTTCGGTGCCGCCCGGGACTGGCGGTACGCCCTGGAAGACATGACCGGCCGGGCCATTGTGGACAGCATCGCCGCTGCGGAGCCCCTGGGCCCCGGCGGAGCCATGGACGTGCTGGCCATTGTCCCCTGCACGGGCAACACACTGGGAAAGCTGGCCCACGGCATCACGGACACCGCCGTGACCATGGCCGCCAAGGGACATCTTCGGAACGGCAAGCCTCTGGTGCTGGGCGTTTCCACCAACGACGGGCTGGGTGCCTCGGCGGAAAACATCGGAAAGCTCCTGGCCCGGAAAAATGTGTATTTTGTGCCCTTCTATCAGGATGACCCGGTGAGCAAACCCTTCTCCCTGAGCTGCGATTATAAAAAAATCGCCGCCGCGGTGCATGCGGCGGCGGCCGGCCAACAGCTCCAGCCCATCCTGTCCGGCCAGGCTTAAGACCAGCCGTCCTTATCCTTTCGCTTCATCAACAGCGACCCGGCCACCTCGGCCAGGGCCACCAGTTCCCCCCGGTCATCCCGGATCTCCACTTCAAACAGACAGCTCCGCCGTCCGCTGCGCACCTCCCGGGCCTCGGCGACCAGCCGGGTGCCCGTGGCCGCCCGGAGAAAGCGGATATCACTGGAGCTGGTGACAAACACATCCCGGTCAAAGTTGGAGGCCACGGCATAGGCAAAGTCCGCCAGAGTATACACAGCCCCGCCCATGACCCGGCCCAGGGCGTTGTTGTGTTCCGGACGCAGCTCCATGGAGCAGCGGGCATAGCCCGGCGCCACGGCGTCAATGTCGCAGCCGATCCACTGGGCAAAGTAATTGCCGGCAAACACCTTCCGGGCCCGTTCCACATCGGTCATGGTCATCCCCTCCTTTTTGCCCATCATACCACAGGCCCTCCGGCCTCGCAAGCTTGCCAACGGCCGGGTTTTATGCTATGTTAAAGGGTAATCATACCACCCACGGAGGACGCCCCATTGTCTTGGTTCGGCAAAAAAGCCCCAGAGGCTGAAACAACGGAACAAACGCCCCGCCGCCGTTTCCGGCTGCCCCGGCTGAAAGTATGGCAGCGGCTGTTTCTGGCCGTGGGCATGCTGGTGGTGCTGGCCATGCTTGCCACACCCTATGTGGACTTCCGGGACCCCCGCTGGCAGGCCGAAGAACACGACCCCGCAGACGGCTCCGGCTTCCGCAATCCCGTCACCGGCTATGTGGTGGCGGACGAAGGCGAGGTGGCCGCCCAGCTCTATACGGAAGGCCTCTCCCCCCTGAGCCTGTGCGGCCGGGGTACGGCCCTGGAGATGGAGAGCTGGGAGCCCTATGTGGCGGAAAACGGCACCGAATACTATTACGTTTATCACAACGGCAGCTATGCCTACATTCTGTGCAAAAACGTGGCCACGGAGCAGGCCCGGGTGCTGCTGGAAAGCCAGGTCTATGTGCGCACCACCACCAACCTCTTCCGCAGCGACACCGGCACCCGTCTGGGCTCGCTGGTGGAAAAAGGCACGGTCCTGCGGGTGCTGGACTATGACTATGTCAAGACCGACGGCAGCGTGAACATGTATCAGGTCCGCTATGGCGACGAGACCGGCTGGATCCCCTCCCAGTATGTGGCCCTGAACTTTGTGGATGCCATGGTGAACTGGTCGGACGAGGACGGAAGCTATGCCAACCATGTCTCCCGGGGCGACCGCTGGGGCGCCGGCGATGCCGCAGATCTGGACTACTTCCCCCGGGAAAAGGGCGATTTCTCCGACCTGGGAAATGTGATGCCCGACAGCTGCTACAGCATCTACATCCCGGCTTTTTATGATAACATCGTCAACATCGACAGCTACCTGGAACTGGCCGAAGGCACCCAGATCAACACCTTCGTCTTTACCATTCAGGACAACTACACCCTGGCCTTCCCCTCCCAGACCTATGAGGACCTGGGCATTCTGGACAGCTACGGCGTCCAGACCCCGGCGGATGTTTATGCCGCCGCCATCCAGAAGGTCCAGGATGCGGGCTATTACACCGTGGCCCGGATGACCGTGTTCCAGGACGAGGTCCTGGCCTCCGCCTTCCCGGCCATCAGCTTTGCAAAGCTGGACGGCTCGCTGCTTTATGTGGGCTCGGAGCCCTGGGTGAGCCCCTATTCCCGGGACGCCTGGAAGATCAAAATGGACTTTGCGGTGGAGGCAGTGGAGCGCTTCGGCTTCAACGAGATCCAGCTGGACTATGTCCAGTTCCCCTACGGCATTGCGGACTATACCACCGCCGACCTGCGCAACCAGTACAACGAATCCATGGCCCAGGCCATTCAGCGCTTCCTTATGTACGCCACGGATGTGCTGCACGCCCATAACACCTACGTGGGCGCCGTGGTCTACGGTGAGACCGCCGAATCCTATGTCAACTCCTACGGCCACTATTGGCCGGCCATCAGCACCGTGGTGGATGTGATGTCCGCCACGCCCTATCCCGAATCCTACGGCAACTACTATACCAACGGCAGCTACTACCGCTCCTACCAGCATCCTTACAGCATTCTCAACTCCTTTGCCTACAAGGTCACCTGGCGGCAGCGGGAATGCGGCAGCCCCGCCGTCGTGCGCACCTGGATCCAGACCTGGGACCAAACCTATTATAATTACGACAACGCCGCCATCCAGCGCCAGATCCTGGGCCTGTACGACAACGACATCACCGGCGGCTACATGCCCTGGAATTACACCGGAGACATCGCCACCTACGAAAAAATGCTGGGTGTGTTCAACACCGACTATTACAGTCTCTGGGAAGAGGCCGAGGCTCTGGACCAGGACCTTTCGGACTACATGCAGGTGAGCACTTCCGACGATCAGGAAGAAGAGAGCGACGAATAACAGAAAACGCCCGACGATGGTCGGGCGTTTTTGCAGCTTGTCAAAAAAGCCCGCCTGCGGGCTTTTTTTCAAGCTTATTTTGATCTGCTCGGCCGAAGTGAATTCGGCCGGCATAATCCTTGGGGCCAAAGGCCCCGCGGATTTACGCCCGGCCCCGCCGGGCGGCTCGCCCTGCACGGGCTT
>CAZSAX010000096.1:0-7171 GCA_964605075.1 uncultured Oscillospiraceae bacterium | reverse complement strand
GATCTCTTTAAAACGATGGCGCAAAGCCGCCACATCGCCCACCAGCTCCACCTGCCCCTGCAGGCAGGCTACGAACGTGTGCTGAAAGAAATGAACCGCCGCTATACGGCGGAAAAATATCTGGAAAAAGTGGCGCTGGCCCGGCAGTATATGCCGGATCTGGTGCTGACCACGGACATCATCGTGGGCTTCCCCGGAGAGACGGAAGAAGAATTTGGCGAAACCCTGGCCCTGGTGGAAAAGGTCCGCTACGACTCCATGTTCACCTTCATCTACTCCCCCCGCCACGGCACTCCTGCCGCCCGTATGCCGGACCCGGCGAGCCGGGCGGAAAAGCAGGTCTGGTTCGACCGGCTGCTGCAAAGCGCCAACCACATTTCCCAGGAGATCCACGCCGACTATGTGGGCAAAGAGATGGAGGTCCTCATCGACGGCGTGGTGAAAAACGCCGAGCACAACCTCTCCAGCCGCAGCCGGGGCGGACGTCTGGTCCACCTCAAGGGCGAGCCCTCTCTGGTGGGGCAGTTCCGAACGGTCAAAATCGTGGGTTCTTCCACCTGGACCCTGTTCGGGGTACTGGCGGAATAAGCGCCCCAAATATACACGATTTCCAATCGTGTGCGCTCGGCGGAGCTGAAAAACAAATCTAAAGAAACGGAAACAATACCATGGCTGAATTGACGCCCATGAAACGCCAATATCTGGAGCTGCACGAGCAGGTGCCCGACTGCCTGCTGTTCTTCCGTCTGGGCGATTTTTACGAAATGTTCGACGAGGACGCCAAGACCGCCTCCCGGGAGCTGGATCTGGCCCTGACCACCCGGGACCGGGGCAAGCCCGCGGAGGAGCAGACCCCCATGTGCGGCGTGCCCTACCACAGCTCCGAGGCCTACATCGCCCGGCTCATTGCCAAGGGCTATCGGGTCGCCATCTGCGAGCAGCTGGAGGACCCCGCCGCCACCACGGGGCTGGTGGAACGGGGCGTCATCCGGGTCATCACCCCCGGCACCGTAACGGAATCGTCCATGCTGGAGGAGGGCAAAAGCAACTACCTGGGCGCCCTCTGGCTGGAAGACGAGGGCGGCGCCGCCGCCTTCTGCGATGTGTCCACCGGGGAATTCTGCGTGGCGGAATACGGCAAAAATGCCCTGGGCCACGTGATGAACGAGCTGGGCCGCTTCGCCCCCCGGGAAGCCGTTTTGTGCCAGAAAGCCTTGGAAAACAAAGATATTTCCGCCATGCTCCGGCGCATCGACTGTCTGCCGGAGGCCGGGACCGGCCGCTTTGATGAAAGCCGCTGCCGGGAGCTTGTGGCCGCCCAGTTCGGCGAAGAGGCCAGTCCGCTGGAGACCCGGGCCGCCGGCGCTCTTCTGGACTATCTCATCGAGACCCAGAAATTCGACCTGGGCCACATCCGGGCTCTCGACCGCTTCGGCGAGGGCCGCTATATGGAGCTGGACTACGCCAGCCGCCGGAGCCTGGAGCTGACGGAAAACCAGCGCAGCGGCGAAAAACGGGGCAGCCTTCTCTGGGTCCTGGACCGGACCAAAACCCCCATGGGCAGCCGCCTGCTTCGCAGCTGGGTGGAGCGGCCGCTTCTTTCTCCGCTTGCTATCAAGCGGCGGCTTTCCGCGGTGAACGAGCTGTTCTCCGACGGCATCGTCCGCGCCGAACTCATCCTGAATCTGGCCGACATCGGCGATATCCAGCGCCTCATCGGCCGCTGTGTCTACGGCACTGCCAATGGCCGGGATCTGCTGGCTCTGGGTACCTATTTTGCCCAGCTCCCGGGACTTTCCCAGCTTCTTTCCGGCGCTCACAGCGCCATGCTCCGGGACATCGCGGGTCTGGATCTTCTGGAAGATCTTCAGCAGGCGGTGGCCGCCGCCATTGGCGACGAGCCCCCCTTCTCCGTGCGGGAAGGCGGCATCATCCGGGACGGCTACAACGAGGAGCTGGACTACCTGCGCCATGTTCGCGACAACGGCGCACGCATGGTAGCAGAGCTGGAGCAGCGGGAACGGGAGCGCCTGGGCGTGAAAAAGCTCAAGGTGGGCTACAACCGGGTCTTCGGCTATTACATTGAGATCCCCCGCTCCGCCGGGGAGGTGGAACTGCCGGCGGAGTACATCCGCAAGCAGACCCTCACCAGCGGCGAGCGCTATTTTACCCCCGAGCTCAAAGAACTGGAAAACACCCTGCTCAACGCCAGGGAGCGCATCAACGACCTGGAATTCCGGCTCTTTTCGGAGATCCGGGAGGCCCTGGCCGCCCAGGTGGACCGGGTGCAGGCCGCGGCGCAGCGGGTGGCAGAGCTGGATGTTCTGTGCGCCCTGGCGGAGGTGGCTTTCCGGAACAACTATTCCATGCCGGAGGTGGACGTTTCCCGGGTCATCGATATCCGGGACGGTCGTCATCCCGTGGTGGAGATGGCCCAGAAGGACGTTCTGTTTGTGCCCAACGACACCCACCTGAACGACTCCACTGACCGGATCGCCATCGTCACCGGCCCCAACATGGCCGGTAAATCCACCTATATGCGCCAGACCGCCCTGATCGTTCTCATGGCCCAGATCGGCTCCTTCGTGCCGGCGCGCTCTGCCACCATCGGCGTGGTGGACCGGGTCTTCACCCGCATCGGTGCCTCCGACGACCTGGCCAGCGGTCAGTCCACCTTCATGGTGGAGATGGCAGAGATGGCCAATATATTGCATAACGCAACTTCTTCCTCCCTGCTCATCCTGGACGAGATCGGCCGGGGCACCTCCACCTTTGACGGTATGGCCATCGCCCGGGCCATGCTGGAGTTCTGCGCGGATAAGCGCAGCCTTGGCGCCCGGACCATGTTTGCCACCCATTACCACGAGCTTTCCGCCCTGGAAGGGGAACTGGCCGGGGTGAAAAACTACAACATCAGCGCCAAGAAACAAAACGGCAACCTGGTCTTCCTTCGCAAGATCGTTCCCGGCAGCGCCGACGACAGCTACGGCATTGAAGTGGCCAAGCTGGCGGGGGTGCCGGAGGCGGTGATCCGCAAGGCCAAGCAGTACCTGGCGGAGCTGGAATCCGGCAAAGCCGAGGCCGCGCCCCGGGCCCGAAGCGCCGGGCCGGAGCAGATCTCCTTTATGGACGTGGCGGGCTCGGAGCTGGTGCAGGAGCTCCGGGGGCTGAGTCTTGACACCCTGAGCCCCATCGAGGCGCTGAACATCCTTTACCAGCTGAAAAAGAAATACGCCGACTGACACACAAGCCCCCATCCTTTCGGATGGGGGCTTGGTTTCTTTCCGGTCTTATTTTTCGATATAGCCCTCTTCCAGAAGGCCCTCCGCCATCAGGCTCATGGACAGCTTTCCGGTGCCGGAGGTGGTCATGTAGCCCGTCGCTTCCAGCGCCTCAATGTTCAGCTCGTCATCCATGTCTTCCTGAACAACGGTAATGATCATGTAATCCGCGGTGGTGGCGATGTCCAGCGAACAGAAGTCCAGCGCGTCAACGTCGGCAAAATACTCCCGATAATAGGCTTCCAGATCGGCGTATTCCTCCGGCAGATAGTCCGCCAGGGGAATGTAGATGGTGTCCACCATGACCTCGATGGCGTTGTCATCGTATCCGAATTCATAGCGGAAGATCCAGCCGTCCTCGTCCTCTATGGCAAAGCTGCGCTCGTCCACACCCACATAGGCCACGATGCTGCTGGTAACGACAATGTTGTTGCGGTTGAAGATGTCCAGATACTCCGGGTTGGCTTCGCCGTTGGCCTGCTTGTCCATAGCCTCCAGGGCCGCCTGCAGGGCTTCCTCCGTTTCGGCGGCTGCCAGCGTGGCATCCAACTCTTCCTGCTTTCTCTGTTCAATGGCCTCTTCCGCCACCTCGATCCCCTTGTCCACGCCTGTGAACACCAGGCTCACCAGCAGCCGCACCACAATCACCACAACAATGGTCACCAGAATACCCAAAAAGGTCGAGCCCTTCTTCTTTTTCTTCTTGGGCCGGACCGGCTGTTCAGGATTGGTGCTGCGGGCTTTGTGGGCCTCGTTATTTCCGGCGGGGCTGAAATATTCGCCGAACAACTCATTCATATCCACAGGCTTGGGCTCCGCGGGGGTGCTGTTCACGGCTTTGCCGCAGTTGCTGCAGAACTTCACGCCTTCGGCAATCTCGCTTCCGCAATTGGGACAATACATACGTTCTTCTCTCCTTCTCTTTTTACATCATAGCAAGGTTCATCCCATCATAGCAAAAATCACAGACAAATACAAGCCGCAATCGCTTGTATGAACCGCCAGGACATGATATACTCGCCCCGTGGAGGTGATCCCATGGATTTTGAAGCCTACTGGCAATCCGTTCTGGAGCAGAACCCGACCGCCATGGAGAGCTTTTTTCACCCGGAAGCTCTCGTTCGCTGGCACAACACAAACGAACAGTTCACCGTGACGGAGTTCATCCGCGCCAACTGCGAATACCCCGGCGACTGGGCCGGCAAAATCGTCCGGGAACACCGGCTGGACAATCTCGTCATCACCGTCTGCCGGGTCTGGCCCCGGGACAAAAGCGCCAGCTTTCATGTGACCTCTTTCATCCAGACCCAAAACGGCCTCATTACTGCCATCGACGAATATTGGGGCGACGACGGCCCTGTCCCTCCATGGCGGCAGGATCTGAAGCTGGGGAGGCCTATTCATGACTGAGCCGCTATCCCTCCGCCCGGTTTATCCGTCAGAAAAAGAGAGTCTTTGGACCTTCCTTCAGGAATACCTCGCAGAGCTTTCCTCTTATTACGGCGACAGTACCGATGATCAAGGCCATTTCCCTTACCCTTATTTCGAGGATTATTTCACCCAGCCCTCCCGCCGGGCCTATTTTCTGATACACAAAAACATCGTGGTGGGCTTCGCCCTGCTCAACCGCCATTCCCCCCTGGGCCGGGACATTGACTGGGCCATGGCGGAGTTTTATATTAAGCCCGCCCATCGCCGCCAGGGCCTGGCCCGGCAGGCAGCAACGCTCCTTTTTCAATCCCATCCGGGCCGCTGGGCGCTGAAATTTTCCCGGGAAAACCGCCCCGCCTGCCACTTCTGGCTCTCTGTTACCCAAGACTTCCGACCGGAACGCATCCCCCTGCCGGAGGGCGAAGAGGCACTCTCCTTTACCGTATTATAATAAGAACGCCCCCGGAGGGGCGTTTTTTCATTCCCTTGTCGGCAGAAGAATCTCTGTCTGGCCAATACGGATACCACGGATGCTTTCCAACTCCACCGGCGCCGTCCAGGACCAGGATTCCAAAAAGCGCTCCTCTTCGGTGCGATAGCTGCCGCCGGATACCGCCCGCAGCTCGGTGCCGTCGCTGAGCAAAAGCCACGGCAGAGGCAGACCCTCTTCTCGCTGGGTGTCCCGCCAGTAATGCAGTCCCGTGCCGGACAGTTCCAGGTCCCGCAGCCGGACGCTGCGGATCACTCCGTCGGCATCCAAGACCTCCACTTCGAAGTCTCCCAGCGAAAGTATTTCTTCCCTAGCCTCCAGCGCAATGTCAAAGACCCAGCTTCCCTCCACCGCCGTCTGTGTGGGGGAAACATTGTCCGTGCAGAAAATAAGGTTTTTCAGTTCCAGATGCAGTTGACGGCCCGCACTCAAAGCCTGATCCGATATGCCCGTGTATTCAAAGACAATATAAGCCGCCCCTTCCGCTTCATCAAAACCTACAAAATCAAAGCCGTGGCCGACGCCTTGTCACCAGGTTCCATATCCACCATGGACCACACAGGGTCGAAGCCATACCACATGCAAGGCTCCAGCTCCCCCTCTTCCATTTGGACCCGAAACAGTACCGCAACATCGTTCCGGCCCACCGTAACCTCCTCCGCCGTGACCCGCAAGCCGTTGTCCACTGCGGTCAAATCCAGGCTTTGCGACAGATCAGCCAAGATCTCCGTCTGAGCCTCGCTCAGGCCCCGGCCGGTCTCTTCCTCCCAACGCCGGTCAAACCAGCCCTCCAGGCCAAACAGCCCCGCCGCCGCGGCCGCTGTCACCGTAAAAAGGCAGACGAGCACGGCCGCCAGCAGCACCCAACGGCCCGTGCGGTGCCTTCTTCTCGCCGGCGCCGTCCGTTCCAGCTCCGCCAAAAAGCGCTCCTCCACAAAGTCCAGCGCGTCCAGTAATTTCTCACTCATCCAGCAAGCCCTCCTTCCGCAAATGGTCCTTCAACGATTTCCGCACCCGGTACAGTATGGATTTTACCCGGCTCAGCGCCATCCCCTCCCGGGCCGCAAGCTCTTCCAGGGACAAAAACTCCCAGTAGCGCCCCAGAAATACCCGCCGCCGCTCCGGGGAAATCTCGCCCAGCCAGCGGTTGATAGCTTCCCCCAGTTCCCGGGCCTCCAGAGACTCTGCCGGTCCGCCCCCGGCCGCCACCGCTGCCAGTTCCTCCAGAATCAGCGGCAGTTCTCCGCCGCCCCGCTTCAAACTGCCCGCCTGCCGCAGCCGGTCAATGGCCCGTCGTCGGGTGATTCTGCCGCAGAAAGCCCGAAGAGATCGGGGCAGCTCCGGGGGGATCCGGCGCCATACCGCAAACCAGGTGTCATTCAAGCACTCCTCCGCGGCTCCTGCATCTCCCAAAACCGACATGGCAATGGATCGGCAGTAAGGGCCGTAACGCTCCGAAAGCGCTGCCACCGCTTCCTCCGACCGCTCCTGCAGCAAAGCCAGGATCAAAGCATCTGTCATAAGCCGTCTCCTTTCTGTGTCTCTATCCTACCAGTCGCAAATCAGAGCCGGAAGTCGCAGAATTTTGTAAAAAAGACAATAAAAAAAGAGACAGTCATTTCTGACTGTCTCTTCGATGTTGGCGTCGACCTATTTTTCCGGCCCGTCTCCAGGCAAGTATCGTCGGCACGTTCGGGCTTAACTTCCGTGTTCGGAATGGGAACGGGTGGACCCCCGACGTCATAGACACCAACTCATGCTCAGGGCTGCGCCCTGAAGACTGAACAATAATTGTGAGCAAGAAGGCTTAGTCTGCATAAATCGTATATAGGTCAAGCCCTCGGGTTATTAGTACCGGTCAGCTGAATACATTACTGCACTTACACTTCCGGCCTATCAACGATGTAGTCTTCATCGACCCTTACTCCATAAAGGATGGGAGATCTTATCTTAGGGGGAGTTTCACGCT
>CAZSAX010000095.1:0-7185 GCA_964605075.1 uncultured Oscillospiraceae bacterium | reverse complement strand
CCCAACAACACGGCCGGGGTGGTGGGCGTTCCCGGCGTCAGCTCCGCCTCCCGCCACCTGCACACCGCCGCTCCCGACGGCCACGACCGCGCCAAGCTCGCCCTGGACATCTTCGCTTACAGCGTAGGCAAGACCGTGGGCGCTTATGCCGCCGCCATGAACGGCGTGGACGCCATCATCTTCACCGCCGGCGTGGGCGAAAACAGCGCCTCCACCCGTGCCGACATCTGCGAGTACCTCACCTGGATGGGCACCGCCCTGGACGCCGAGGCCAATGGCAAGCGCGGCGAGGACATCTGCATCTCCACCGCCGATTCCAAGGTGAAGATGTTTGTCATCCCCACCAACGAAGAGCTGGTCATCGCCCGGGACACCAAGGCCCTGGTCGAAGCCTGATCTTACTTAGCAAAATCAAAAGCGGTCTGCTTTCGCAGACCGCTTTTTTATTCCTCAAACACAAACAGCTCGTTGGGCGTGCACTCCAACAACTGACACATGGCCTCAATATTCTCATAGCGAATGGACTGTGTTTGGTTGTTGATCATCTTATTGAAGTTCTGATAGCTCATGCCCAATTGTTTATACAGCCAGTATCTCGTTTTTCCCCGTTCTTCCAGAAGTTTTATGGCATTTAACTTAATCATATCTCACCATCCCATTAGCTAATGGTATGGTTAGATGATATCGATTATGCGCCGTTGACATATAGACTTTTAGATTATATAATGTTTACATAAGATAACGAAAGGCAGGATATCCTATGCGGTATCAACAGATGTATGCCATTTTACTCGGCGCTTGCTCCGATGCCATTGACGCCATGGAAACCTGGGATTTTAAAGAGAGCAAAAAAATCCTTCTGTCTGCCATGCAGAAAACCGAAGATATGTACATCGAGCAGGATACGGCGGAAAATTCGTCATTTTAAAACATCACATAATTGTCTCTCCAGGCAGGAAAACACGAAAAAAAAGAAAGCCAAAGAGCATTTCGCTCTTTGGCTGCTTTTTTATGTCTCCAGAACTTCCGTTTCCCGGACACATTCGTTCTTGATGGTTCCCACCAGGCGCTGCAGAGCCTCCACCACGTGGGGGCGGATGTCGCCGCCGATGAGGACATACATAATGTCGTCCCCCACCGTCAGCTCCCCTTCGTTGAGCCAGACACGGACATAATAGATCCCGTCCATCTTGTAGGCTTCCGCCACCGCGGCGTCCAGCTTCTCCTTGTCATAGGAAAAGTGCATAGCCCGCACCCGGCCGGCATCCCTTTGCCCCTGGCGCACCTGGGCCCGGGGTGTGGCCCGGACGATGCCGTTATGGGTCAGATACATGCCGATCTTCTCCGCGCTGGGGTCGGCCTTGGCCTCTCGCAGCCAGGCGTCCATGGAGGGCGCTTGCTTTTTCATGGGCTTATCCTTTCTTTGCCGGTTCGCCGCAGTCGGCCGAGCCGGCGCTGTGGAGCATCTCCACCCCATGCTTCAGGGCACTGAGCACAGCGCCGAGATTTTCTTTGGCCGCCTTTTCGCTGCCGGGAAGATTGATAATGAGGCTGCCGCCCCGGATGCCCGCCGCGCTCCGGCTCAGGCAGCCCTTGGGGGTGATGCGCAGGCTCTCCGCCCGCATGGCCTCGGGAATGCCCGGGGTCTCCCGCTGGATCACCGCCTTGGTAGCCTCCGGGGTGATGTCCCGGGGCGAAAAACCGGTGCCGCCGGTGGTGAGGATGAGGGGGAGGTTCTTTTCATCGCTGCATGACAGGAGCATTTCCTGAATGGCCTGCATATCGTCGGGGATGATGGCGGTATAGACCACCTGCCACCCGGCCTCCTCCAGCATCCGGCAAAGAGCCGGGCCGCTGGTGTCCTGCCGCTGTCCCGCCGCGCCCTTGTCGCTGACGGTGATAACCGCTGCCGTATATTCCATGTCAGTCTTCCTTTCTGTGAAAATCGCCGTGGACGCCCCCGGTCTTTTCCAGCAGCCGGATGTCCGCAATGACCATGTCCTTCTGCACAGCCTTGCACATATCATAGACCGTCAGCGCCGCTGTGGACACCGCCGTGAGTGCCTCCATCTCCACCCCGGTGCGCCCGGCGCAGGAGACCGTGGCTTCGATCTCCACGCTGCAGCGCTCCTCGTCCAGATGCAGGGACAGGTCGATGCCGTCCACCGCCACCGGATGACACATGGGGATAAGATCCGGCGTGCGCTTGGCGCCCATAATGCCGGCGATCTGGGCCACGGTGAGGACATCGCCCTTTTTCATGCCGCCGCTTTGGATGCGCTCAAAGGTGCTCCGGTTCACCAGCACCCGCCCCGCGGCCACCGCGGTGCGGCGGGTGATATTTTTCTCCCCCACATCCACCATTTTGGCCCGGCCCTGGTCGTTGAAGTGGGTAAAATCCAAAAACTTTTCCATAATGAACTCCGCCAGTCCCTCCGCATCCGAAAACTCAAAGCGGGGGACGCTTATCTCCATATCCTCGTGATCGGTGACCACCGCCAAAAAGCGCTCCGGCGGGGCCGTGAAGCCCTTGCCCGTGGCCTTTCGGGCCAGGCCGATCTGAGGAATGTCCTCGTTTTTAAAGCCCTCCACCAGGATCAGATCCACGTCGCGGATCTGGCTCAGGATCTCCTCCAGCGAAAGCCTTCGGTGTTCCATGAACGCGCTGAGCGCGTCGCTGCTGGCAATGCTCACATCCGCCCCCGCCTGGCTGAAGCGCCAGGAATCCTTGCCCGGGCGGTCTATGTCCAGCCCGTGGGCGTCGTGCTTCACCACGGCCAGGCGAAGCCCTTTTTCTTTCAAATGCTTCACCACCGCCTCCAGCACCGTGGTCTTCCCGGTGCCGGAATAGGCTGCAAAGCCAAGTACCGGAATGGTTCCCATGCTCAGCCTCCGATCTGGTTCATGTTCCGCCCGGCGCCGCTGCGCTCCTGGGCGGAAAGAGGCGGATGACAGGCGGGCTTGGCCAGAATGGCCCGCTCCATCATGGCCCGCATCCCATCCCGGTCCAGGCCCTTGATGGAAAACTCCTGGTCGGAATGGAGGCAGGGCTTCAGCTTACCGTCCGCCGTGAGTCGGATGCGGTTGCATTTGGCACAAAAATGCTGGCTCACCGCACTGATGAGGCCAATGCTCCCCTGGGCCCCGGGCAGGCGGTACAGCTGGGCCACGCCATCGTCCTGGGGCATGGGCGCCAGCTCCGGCAGCAGCTCCAGCACCCGCCGGCCGGGCAGATAGCTCTCCGGGCCGAAATCCCCGCTGTCGTACATGGGCATAAGCTCGATGAAACGCACATCCGCCCGGTATTGCCGCGTAAGCTCCGCCAGGGCCGGGATCTCGTCGTCGTTGAACCCGCCCACCAAAACCGCATTGATCTTCAGCCGGTCAAAGCCGGCGGCGTAGGCAGCTTCGATGCCCGCCAGCGCTTGGGCAAGGCTGCCCCGCCGGGTGATCCAGGCGTATTTTTCCTCATCCAGCGTGTCCAGGCTGATGTTCAGCCGGTGGACCCCCGCTTCCTTCAGCGGCTTTGCCAGCTCCGGCAGCAGCGTTCCGTTGGTGGTCAGACAAAGCTCCTCCAGCCCCGGCACTGCCGCGGCCCGCCGGCAAAGGGAAACAATATTCTTTTTTACCAGCGGCTCGCCCCCGGTGATGCGCAGCTTGTGCAGCCCCAGGCTCACCGCCGCCTCCACGGCGTCGATCATCTCGTCCTCGGTGAGCATATCCTCGTGCTGCTTTTTGCACACGCCGTCCTCCGGCATGCAGTAGCGGCAGCGCAGGTTGCAGCGCTCCGTCACCGACAGGCGCAGATAGCTGATTTCTCTTCCAAAAGCGTCTTTCATCTCAGTATCTTCCGAAGGTACAATTGGGCCAGTGGCAGGCCCTGCACAGCTGGCAAAGACCGCCGTCGGCCAGGTTGATAAGCTCATCCTTTGTGAGCTTATCCCCGGTGAACACCTGGGGCAAAAGCACATCGAACATGGTGGTGGGCAGGCTGATGGCCGCCCCGGGCACGCCCAGCACCGGCACATTCCCCAGATAGGCCACCAGGGTCATGTTCCCCGGCTGGGCCGGGATGCCGTGGCTCACGATGTCCGCCCCCAGCTTCCGGATGGCCGTGGGGGTCAGATCGTCCGGGTCCACGGACATGCCGCCGGTGAAGATCAGAAAATCCGCCCCACGGCGCAGCCAGTTCTCCGCCGCGGAAACGATCATATCCAGATCATCGTCGCAGACCGTCACCCCCAGAATATCGCAGGGATACTGGGCCAGCTTCCGGCGCACCACCGGCTCAAATTTATCCTGAATACGCCCGTGATAGATCTCCGAGCCCGTCACGATCACGCCCACCGTATGATGCCGGTAAGGCCGCAGCTCCATAAGCTTTTTCCCGGCGCAAAGCGCCTCCGCCTGTTCGATCTGCGACTCCTGAGTCACCAACGGCACAATGCGCATGGAGGCGAGCCGGGCCCCGGCCTCCACCGGATAGTGATCCGGCAGGCAGGAGATGGTAATGTCCCCGATGCCGTTGATCTTCCGCAGAAGCTCCCGGTCCACCCGGAAAAGCCCCCGCTGCTCCGCCATGAGCAGAACCTTGCCCTCGGAAGGCGCGGTATACTTTGCCCCGGCCACCGGGGCCATGGCGGCCATGCGCCGGGCGGCGTCCTCCTCGTGGATCTCCCCGGCATTTTCCTCCCAGATAAAAACCGTCTTTTTGCCAAGATCCAGAAGCTTGGGAATATCCTCGGGCTCGATCACATGGCCCCGCTGGAACGCCGCGCCCTTGAAGCCGTCCCGCATGGCGGTGATGTCATGGCAAAGGGGCAGGCCCACGGCCTCTTCCACTTTTATCTTCTTCATAGCAAAAATCCTTTCAGTGTGGTGCCGGCGCTCACCGGCCCGCTGCCCGGGGGCACAATGGCCATCACGTTGCAGCCGATGGTGCTGGAAAGCACCACATTGCCCTGATCCCGGGGCACAGTCATGGCGACCCTGCCGCCCTCCAGAACCAGGCGGCCCCGGAGCAGCCGGGTGCCGGGGCTTTTCTTCCCAAAGCCATCCCGCAGGATCACTTCGATCTCTTCTCCCTCGGGCCGGGCCTGTCCCGCCAGCTTCCGCAGGGCCGGCGCGGCGATGGCGTAAAAGTTCGTGATGGAGGACGCCGGATTGCCGCTCAGGGCGCAGATCAGCTTCCCGTCCCGCCGCCCGTAAGCGCAGGCCATGCCGGGCTTGAGGTCAACGCCGTGGAACAGGATTTCCGCCCCGGCCATTTCCATGGCCTGCGGCGTCTGGTCATAATCCCCCACGGACACGCCCCCGGTGGAGACCACCGCATCGCAGTCCGTCAGCGCAGCGGAAAACAGCGCCGCGATCTCCCCGGCACAGTCACCGGCGATGCCGTAATACACCGGCTCGCAGCCCTGGGCCCGGAGCGCCGCTTCCAGCATGGCGCGGTTGGAGTTGCGGATCTTTCCCGGGCCGGGCATTTCCTCCGCCTCCACCAGCTCGCTGCCGGTGGAGATCAGGGCCACCCGGGGCCGGCGGAACACTTCCGGCTCGCTCACACCCTGGGCCGCCAGCGTACCGGCAAGCCCGGCATCAATGATCTGCCCCGCCCGGGCCAAAACTTCCCCTTGTTTCACATCCTCGCCCACGCGAACGATGTTGTCCCCGCTGCGGCAGGGCGCAAAAAGGCTCACCGTTTCATCGGTAAAGGCCGTTTTTTCAAACATGATCACCGCGTCCGCCCCGGGAGGGATGGGCGCCCCGGTGAGGATCTTGGCCGCCGTGCCCGCTGTGATCTCACACTGCGGCACACCGCCGGCCGGGATCTCCTCCACAATGCGCAGGGTCACCGGCATCTCCCGGGAGGCCCCGGCCGTATCCGCCGCCCGGAAAGCATAGCCGTCGTAGGGCGAGCGGTCAAAGGCGGGGATATTCTCCGCCGCCGTCAGATCCCGGGCCAGAACACGTCCGCCGCTGTCCGCCAGCGCTATTTTCTCGCTGCCCACCGGCGAAACCGCCGCCAGCAGCGTTTTTCTTGCTTCATAAAAGCTGTAATTCCTCTGCAACACTCAATCCTCCAAGAGCAAGAGCGATTCCTTCGGCAGACACACCCGGACCCTTTCTGCCCGCAGGCGCTGCCACACATCCTTATCCATCTCCCAGCCCACCGGCACGCTGCTTTCGCAGCCCACCGGCCGCAGCATCACGGTCATGGAAAAGGGATTTTCGATCTCTTCCACCACCCGGCACACAAAGGAGTTCTCCCCCTCGCCCGGACAAATGGAATGCATCCGGATGCCGAGATGGCTGGCTTTTTCATGGTCGTTCACCGCCAGTTCCATGCCCCAGTCGGCGGCCCAGACACGGCCCGGGCCCCGCCGCTCCAGGCGGGAAACATTTTTGCAGCCGGTAAGCACCGCCGCAGTACGGGTCCGGGGCGCGGCAAACACGGCCTTTTTCCGGCCCGCTGTTTCCACCCGGCCGGCATTCATAACGGCCACGGAATCCGCCAGGCGGAAAACCTCGTCCCGGTCATGGGAGACCAGGACCACCGTTTTTCCAAACTGCCGGATGACCTGCCGGACCTCCTGCTCCAGCCGGAAGCGCAGATGGCTGTCCAGGGCGGAAAAGGGCTCGTCCAGCAGCAGGATCCGGGGCGCGGACACCAGGATCCGGGCCAGCGCCGTGCGCTGCTGCTGGCCGCCGGAGAGCTGATGGGGGTAGTGCCCGGCCAGTTCCGTCAGGCCAAAGCTTTCCATGGTCCGGCGCACCGCCGCCTCCCGCCGGGACTTATCCGGCTCCCGCCGGGCCCCGGCGGCAATGTTCTGAGCCACCGTCATATTGGGAAACAGGGCATAATTCTGAAACAAAAAGCCGGTCCTTCGCTCCTGAGGCGACAGGTTGATGCGCTTTTCCGAGTCAAACAGCGTCACCCCGTCCACCACGATGCGCCCCCGGTCCGGGGTCTCAATGCCGGCGATGCATTTAAGGGTCATGCTCTTGCCGCAGCCGGAAGCCCCCAGCAGCGCCAGAACTTCGTCTTCCGCCTCCAGCTTCACTTTCAGCTGGAAGGAGCCCAGTTTTTTCTCGATATCCACCTGCAGGGACATGTCACGCACCTCCCCGCAGCAGAAGCCCCCGGCTCTTTCCGTCCCGCTTCTTCTCCAGCATATTCACCGCCAG
>CAZSAX010000094.1:708-7261 GCA_964605075.1 uncultured Oscillospiraceae bacterium | reverse complement strand
CACCGGCGCTTCCAACGATATCGAGCAGGCCACCAAGCTGGCCCGCGCCATGATCACCCGCTACGGTATGAACAAAGACTTCGACATGGTGGCACTGGAAACTGTCTCCAACCAGTATCTGGGCGGCGACACCTCCCTGGCCTGCAGCGCCGAGACCCAGGCAAAGATCGACCGCGAGGTGGTGGCCCTGGTGAAAGCGCAGCACGAAAAGGCTACGCAGATCCTGCTGGAAAACCGCGAAAAGCTGGATGAGCTTTCCCGCTTCCTGTATGATCGGGAAACCATCACCGGCGAGGAGTTTATGCAGATCCTGAACGCATGACAAAGGCCCGTCGGTCTGCCGACCAAAATGCATCCGAAAGAACAAGGAGCCGCTGCACCGCAGCGGCTCTTTGCTTATATGCTTACTGTTTTCGGTTTTGATCGAAGGCACTTGCGCTGCGTCACTACGAGTGTCCAACAGGTTGCCGCGGACGTCGCAGCGGTAATGGATCTCGCCGCCCTCCGCGTCCTGCATGCGGGTCAGGCCGGTCTAAAAATTTGCGGCAGAAATCCTAAGGATCTTCCACTCGCCACTTTCTTTAACAAAGATAGACTGCATGGTGGTTTTCCATGTATCTACCTTTCGCTTACACCTCTACATGATGGTGCCGTCCGGGAAGAAGCCTTTTCCGTATCTCTTTCCCGTTCAGTCCTCAAAGGGGAATCTGTAGTCCAGCCCGCACTCGTCCCGCAGGGCAATGAACTCCTTCTGGATGGCCTCGCCCACAGGCACACCCTTGTCCCTGCGCTCCTGCCACGCCAGATACTCCTTTTCGCCGGCGGTATAGATCCGCTCGGCGCCTGCCGCCTTTTCCGAAGCGCGCAGGCCGCGGCAGATGCCGCCAGCCGTCTCTTTAAAGGTCTCCAGTCCCATGAAAAATTCCGGGTTGATGACAAAGAAGAAGTGGCCCAGACGGTACATGCGGTTTTCGCCGTTCTCGTCCTTTCCGCTGAGCTCTTTCATATAGGGGCCGCCTGCGAGCGCGGCGGACAGGATCTCCACGATCGTGGTAAAGCCGTAGCCCTTATAGCCGCCGGTCTCCTCTCCCAGACCGCCCAGCGGCAGCAGGGCGCACTTACCCGCGCGCATATCCTTTAGTATCCGGCCGGAGTCCGTCATGGTGCCGCCGTCGCTGGATACCACCAGTCCGGCGGGCGTAGGCTTGCCGCTGCGCTGGTAGAACTCGATTTTTCCGTTCTGGATGGTGGAGGTGGCGCAGTCAAAATTAAAGGGAAACTCTTCATCCGTCGGCATGGTGAAGGTCAGCGGGTTGGTGCCCATCATAGGCTCCACGCCGAATGTGGGCGCCACGGAGGGTCTGGCGTTGGTGCCGGTGATGCCGATCATGCCGGCCTTTTCCGCCATAGAAGACCAGTAGCCGGCGATGCCGTAGTGGGTGGAGTTGAAAATGGTGCCACCGGCCATGCCGTATTTCCTGGCCTTCTCGATCAGCAGTTCCATCATCTTGTGGCTTGCCACCATGCCCATGCCGTTGTTGGCGTTCATCACCACCGTGGTGGGTGTTTCCTTGACGATCTCGATATTGGTCACCGGCAGCAGGGTGCCGTTTTTGATGCGGTCCAGATAGATGGGCTTGAAGCGGTTGCAGCCGTGGCTCTCGATGCCCCGGCGGTCAGACTCCAGCAGGACGTCGGCGCAGATGCGGGCATCCTCCTCCGGCACGCCGTAGGCCTTGAATACGTCCACCATAAAGTCATTCATCAGATCCCACGCAACGTAAGGTCTCGTTTCCATCATGATTCCTCCTGTTTTGCAGCAGCCGCTGCACTTATTGTGACGTTTTGTCCATTATACTACTTTTTGGCTGTGGCTTCAACTGCTCCCTAAAAAGTGGTTGATACTCTTCAGAAAATATCGGGTGAATAGAGCTTTTTCCCTTGTAAAGAGAAAATCAAAGGGAAAATACGCTAAAATAACAAACAGAAAAGCCTGTAACCATTGCGGTTACAGGCTTTTTACTGGTCCGAGTGGCGAGACTTGAACTCACGACCCCTTGACCCCCAGTGTAGTTTCGCTTATCACAAAAGGTCACTCGCCGTCACTTCTGGTCTCGCTGAATCCCTTGCAGCACAAGGGGTTCGAGGAATCCAAAAGCAATAATCCAAGGAAATGCAGAAATATCAACAATCCGCTTTTTCGGAAATTTGGTAGAAAACTGGTAGAAGTATAGACCTCTGCTGTTACGGTGCAATACAGAAAGGACGGACGGTCCCCGCCGGGGAGTCCGTCTTTCTGTTTGCCCAAGTACACGCAGAGACTGCCCGCGAGGAGATGCGAGAGCAACTTGCGCCGCAGGCGCAAAGCGGCTCGCATCCCCAACCGGCCTTGTTGCTGAAGCCACCACGGATGCAGACGGCTCCCTGTGCCAAGGGCGAAGCCGCAACGCAGCGCTTTCCGGAATTCCCCGCGTGCCGATATGCGTTGCTGTGGCTGGCAATGGAGCAGATACCCGTCTTTCATCACCCCGCGAAGCGGAGTAACTCTAAAGTACTCCTTGACACCATTTATCTCTTGACGTATTATGAAATCGAAAGGGGGCGTATTATATGCCATCTGACAAGAAGCGAATAAACCTCACTGTACCCGATAGCATTTACGAGCAATTACAGGCCTATAAGGAAGAACAAGGCCTTATGAGTGATGCAACGGCTTGTTTGCAGCTGATTGTTCGACAGCTTAAAGTTCAAGAGAACGAAAAACTACTATGGAAGTTCATGCGTGATGTTCCTGCGAAAGACTATGCAGAAGCATCCAAGCTTGGTTTTGAAGTGTTGCAGGCAGAAGCAAGAAAGAAGCTTCCCGAATGACTTGTAAGCATAACAGTTGCACAGGCCTAGTATTACCCTGTGCAACATTGTAAATTGTGTACACCATCCACCAATGAATCATCCTAAAGAAAATGAATGAAATCACGTCGGCACATGTTGTAACGTAAATGATTTGAAAGTCCGGCGTCTATAAACGAAAAGAAAGGAGATGATTCGACAGAAAAGAAAGGAGCCTATTGTGGCAAGAACTGTATCTTATCGAAAGTATCAACTGACTATCAACAATCCCGGGGAACATGGCATGACCCATGATGTCATCAGAACAACATTGGGTAAATTCTCCGGATTGGAATACTGGTGTTTGGCAGATGAAGTCGGCGGTGAAACCGGCACTTTGCATACCCATGTTTATCTCGCTGCCCGCAATGCGATTGAGTTCCATACGATTCAGCAGCGTTTTTATGGCGCACACATTGAGCCTGCAAAGGGTTCGCATCGTCAGAACCGCGATTATATCCTCAAAGAGGGTAAATGGGCAAACGATGATAAGCACGAAACCAGTGTTCCCGGAACTTTCGAGGAGAGCGGCGAATTACCGCCCGAAAGTAACCGCCGCCAGAAAATGAGTGAAGCGATTTTTGAAATGGTGCAAGAGGGCAAAAGCAACGCAGATATCCTGCGGGAATACCCCTCTGCTATGAACCATTTGAAAAATATCGATATGGTTCGACAGACCTTATTGGAAGAGCAGTATTGCGATGAATTTCGCCATCTATATGTTGAATACATCTGGGGTAAAACCGGCGTAGGAAAAACACGCGGCATCATGGAAAAATACGGTTATAGAAACGTATTTCGCGTGACCAACTATCAGCATCCCTTTGATGGATATGCCGGGGAAGATGTTATCCTTTTTGAGGAGTTTCGCAGCAGCCTGCCTATTGCGGATATGCTCAAATATTTAGATGGATATCCCTTGAAGTTGCCTTGCCGATTCAGCGATAAAGAAGCCTGCTATACCAAGGTCTATGTAGTCACCAATATCCCCATGGAAAAGCAGTATCCCAATATTCAGCTGGAAGAGCCTGAAACATGGAATGCTTTCCTGCGCCGATTTGACGGACACATTACCCAGATGCTCCCCGCAAAACAGGATATCCCTGATTGGGCAGTGTTTTAAGGGGGTGCTGCTGTGTTTAAGGAATACCCCGATATTCTGGATGTACCGGAAGTTGCCCAGGCACTTGGCATTGGCAAAAATACAGCCTACCGCCTTGTTAGAGAGCATAAAATCGGCTGCAAGCGCATCGGCAGAAGAATCAAAGTCCCCAAGGCCTGCTTGGTGGACTATGTAAATTCTGCCAGATATACTGTCAGTCAACCGTAACAGCAGACAAATCTATACTGTCTGAAAGGAGTAAACATGACAGGAAGTCTGACTGAAAAGAATGGCAAGTTCTATATCGTCCTCAACTACTACGAGGGCAAAACCCGAAAGAGAAAATGGATTCCCACCGGATTGCCGGTAAAGGGTAATAAGCGAAAAGCAGACCAACTACTGCGAGATACCTTGCAGCAGTATGAGCAGCAGCCGCTGACAGCAAAGACTGATATTCTCTTCTCTGATTACATTCGCCAGTGGCTTACCGTTGTACAGCGCAAGGTGGATGAAGTAACCTATCAAGGATATGAGTTGTTGGCTCGAAGTCAAATCCTGCCGTATTTTGATTCCTGCGGCGTTAAGCTGCAGGATGTAACCACAGAGGTATTGCAGGCCTACATTGACGAAAAGCGGAACAGCGGGCGCAAGGATGGCAAAGGCGGCCTGTCCGCTGCATCACTGCGCCGTCACAAAAATATCCTGAATCAGACCCTTGGTCTTGCGGTAAAGAAAAAGCTGTTGACGGCAAATCCCTGTCAGGATCTGGAGCTTCCCAAACAGGAAAAGTATCAGTCGAATTATTATAGCGCCGAACAGCTTCAAAAGCTATTTGATGCTATTCAGGATGAGCCGCTATATCCGCTAGTGAAAATTGCTGCTTTATATGGTTTGCGCAGAAGTGAATTGCTTGGCCTAAAATGGGATAGCATTGACTTCGATGGCGACCGCTTGATGATTCGTCATACTGTGTCTCAGGTCACCAAACCGGTAGAAAAGGACAAGACGAAAAACAGCAGCAGCTTTCGTACATTTCCTCTGGTAGGCGAAGCACGGCGTATCTTTCTGGCAGCGAAAGCCGCCGAGGATGAAAACCGGCGGCTTTTCGGTAGCACATATCAGGAAAATGACTATGTATTCAAATGGGATGATGGTCACCTGTATGCACCGGAATATGTCTCCCAGAAGTTTGCAGCGTTGCTGAAAAAACACGGCTTTCCGCATATCCGCTTTCACGAACTGCGCCACAGCTGCGCAAGCCTGCTGCTCAATTCGGGTTTTACGTTAAAAGACGTTCAGGAATGGATGGGCCATGCTGATATCAAAATGACCGCTGATATCTATGGTCACCTTGACGCCGCACGAAAGAAAAGTATGGCAGATAACCTTTCTGGTAGTCTTTTTGAGTAATGGTAGAAAAGTGGTAGAAAAATAAGGATTCAGGCAATCTCTGGATAAAAACAGAAAAGCCTGTAACCATTGCGGTTACAGGCTTTTTACTGGTCCGAGTGGCGAGACTTGAACTCACGACCCC
The DNA here is from genome assembly GCA_964605075.1 of uncultured Oscillospiraceae bacterium. GTDB lineage: Bacteria > Bacillota > Clostridia > Oscillospirales > Oscillospiraceae > CAJOIG01. The sequence continues at coordinate 1,736 of CAZSAX010000094.1, read as the reverse complement.
TTGACCCCCAGTCAAGTGCGCTACCAACTGCGCTACACCCGGATATGTACTGCTTGTCGAAGTCAGCTTGTACATAATAGCATGCTCTGTAATAAAATGCAAGCCTTTTTTTAAAAATTTTCCGGAAATTTTAAAATTTTTGTCAGCACATTAAGAAAGCCCTGCAAAGACTGGCTTTGCAGGGCTGCTGAGCTTATTTGCGCCGGCTGTTGAGGATGCTGTGTTTGATGTCCCACAGGCGCTGGGACAGGTCCACGTAGTAATTGTGGGGATTCTCGAAACGCTTGACTTCATCCCACAAGGTATCCACCTGCTCCTTGCAGTAGTCCTGGATCTCCTGGAGCGTGGGCTGCTGGTAAACCAGTTCACCCTTCCGGAATATCTCCACCTGCAGAGGCTTTATGGTGTAATCGGTAAACGTCTTGCGCTTCCAGGTAGCAAGCGGATCAAAGAGCTCCAGAGGCTGAGACTCGTCGATCTCCTCGTCCCAGACGGTGAGATAGTCCGCTTCCGCCTTGCCGCTCTCGTTATCAAAGATGCGGTAGAGTTTCTTGAAATGGGGGTTGGTGATCTTGCCCACGTTTTCGCTGACCTTGATCTTGGGGGTGATATTCCCTTCCGCGTCCTCTATGGCCGCCAGCTTATACACGCCGCCGAACACCGGCTGGCTGCTGGCGGTGATGAGCCGTTCGCCAACGCCGAACATATCCAGCTTGGCATCCTGCATGATGAGGTCGCGGATGATATACTCGTCCAGAGAGTTGGAAACGGAGATCTGACACTCTGTCCAGCCGGCGGCGTCCAGCATCTTGCGGGCTTCACGGCTGAGGTAGGCGATGTCGCCGGAGTCCAGGCGGATGCCGCACTTGGTGATACCCAGAGGTTTCAGGACTTCGTTGAAAGCCCGGATGGCGTCCGGCACGCCGGATTTCAGTGTGTTATAGGTATCCACCAGGAGCGTGGCACTGTGGGGATAGATCTGGCAGTAGGTCTTGAAGGCCTCGTACTGGGTGTCAAACATCTGCACC
>CAZSAX010000094.1:0-698 GCA_964605075.1 uncultured Oscillospiraceae bacterium | reverse complement strand
CTCACTGGGGAACATCATGACCCAGGAATGTGCCATGGTGCCGCCGGCAGGCACGCCGTACAGCTCCTCGGCGATGGCGCAGGCCGTGCCCTTGCAGCCGCCGATATAGGCCGCTCTGGCGCCTGCAATGGCGCCGTCGATGCCCTGGGCGCGGCGGGAACCAAACTCCAGCACGGTGCGTCCCTGCGCCGCGCGGACAATGCGGTTGGCCTTGGTAGCGATCAGGCTCTGATGGTTGAAGGACAGCAGGAGGAACGTCTCGATCAGCTGGGCTTCAATGGCGGGAGCACGGACAGTAATGGCCGGCTCCTGCGGGAAAATGGGCGTACCTTCCGGGATGGCCCAGATGTCGCCGGTGAACCTGAAGTTCCGCAGATAGTCCAGAAACTCCTCAGAGAACAGCCCCTTCCCTCTCAGAAACGCGATATCCTCCTCTGAAAAATGCAGGGACTGGATGTAGTCGATCACCTGCTCCAGGCCGGCGCAGATGGCAAAGCCGCCCTTATCGGGGACGGTGCGGAAAAAGACGTCGAAATACGTGATGCGGTCGCGATAGCCTGCCTGCAAATAACCGTTGCCCATAGTCAGCTCGTAAAAGTCACAGAGCATGGTCAGATTCAGTTTTTGATTGGAGTTCATATCACACCTCGTAAATGGTTGTAATGTGTCTTGTCATTTGACTTGATTATAGTCACATG
>CAZSAX010000093.1:0-7313 GCA_964605075.1 uncultured Oscillospiraceae bacterium | reverse complement strand
AAATTCATGAAAAATCTTTTTTAGAAAGGACAAAAACCATGAAGAAAATCATCTCTCTGATCCTCGCTCTTGCCATGGTGTTCACCCTGTGCGCCTGCGGCGGCGGTTCCGCCAAGGACGAAGAAGTGACCATCGCCGTCTCCACCATCGCCTACTCCATCGCCGTTCTGCCCAAGGTTCTGATCGACAACCTGCAGACCCTGTGCGATGAGCGCGGCTGGACCATGGAGCTGCTGGCTGCCGAAGGCGACGCCATGCTCCAGGGCGAGCAGATCTCCACCCTCGTGGCCAAGGATCCCGACTACCTCGTGATCTTCCCCGCCGACCCCACGCTGGCCATTGACTGGTGCCAGGAAGCGGCTGACAACGACGTCCCCACCATCTGCATGCACGTTGACGTGGATGCCTCCTGCAAGACCGATGGCACCTGCGTTGCCTACTGCGGCATTGACAACCAGGCCGTCGCCACCTCCATCTATAACTACATGGTCGAGAAGAATGGTGACGACGCTCAGATGGGCATCGTTGAGATCGGCGGCGTTCCCGTGCAGGCCGACTACATTGTCCGCACCGGCACCTTCAATGATGCCATTGCCGGCTCCGGCTACACCCAGCTGGGTGACATCGCCTGGGCCTACTCCTCCCGCGCCGATGCTCAGACCGCCATGGAAAACTTCATCGGCTCCTGGGGCGATCAGATCGACATCCTTGTCGGCTTTGACGATGACCTGACCATGGGCGGCGTGAACGCTCTGCAGGCCGCCGGCATGACCGACGTGCAGGTCTACTCCATCACCGGCCAGAAGGAAGCCATGACCGCTATCCAGGAAGGCAAGATGACCATGACCGTCTTCACCCCCACCATGAAGATCGCCGAGAAGGTCGTTGGCGTTATCGAAGCTCTGGAAGCCGGCGAGACCGTTGATTACTATCAGTACATCGACGCTCCCATCGTGGACGCCTCCAACGTGGCCGATTACATCGACCAGGCTGAGTTCTGATTCCAACCTACCCAACCAAGGGCATCCGGATTTCCGGATGCCCTTTCTTTTTCCGACTTCTTTAGCGATTTAAAAGTTTAATAATTAACCGTTGACAAATGGAACATTTGGTTTTAATATGATGACATATTCTAAAAGGAGCATTGTCATGACTTATTCTTATTGTCAGAATATGTCCTGCAACGCCGACAAGCGCGGCGCTTCTTTTGCTGCGCGTATTATCTCCGTCATTGTAAGCATCGCTCTGGCGATGCTTATTTGCATTTTCGGCCTGCTTCTGCCCCTGCTGTTTGTCGTTCTGGGCGTACTGCTGGTTCTGGTTGTAGGCAAGAATAGAATCTGTCCGAGAAGATAACCGGTTTTTGGTAAATGTCAGCCGGCTCTGTCGAACGGACAGAGCCGGCTTTCATTATATGATTTTAAAAATTCTAATTTAAAGGAGAACCACCATGAAAATGAAGAAAATGCTCTGCATCTCTCTCGCACTCATGATGATGTTCGCCTGCCTGGCCGGCTGCGGCTCCAGTTCCAGCAGCTCCGGCTCCGACAGCGACACCATCAAGATCGGCTGGCTTGGCCCCCTGACCGGCGGCGTTGCCCAGTACGGCATTGCCGTTCAGAACGGCGTGAAGCTCTATGTTGACCAGATCAATGCCGCCGGCGGCATCAACGGTAAGCAGATCGAGCTCATTTCCTACGACGAAGAAGGCGACGCCACCAAGGCCGTCACCGGTTATAACTCCCTCATGGACGATGAAGTCGTCGCCATCGTGGGTGACGTGACCACCGCCCCCTGCATCGCCGTTGTTTCCGAGGCCTATGCGGACAACACTCCCATGATCACCGCCTCTGCCACCGCCATCGGCGTCACCTACAATGAAGACGCGGATCAGGTCTACACCAACATGTTCCGTTCCTGCTTCATTGACTCCTTCCAGGGCATCACCATGGCGCGCTTTGCCGTGGAAGAGCTGGGCGCCAAGACCGCGGCCGTGCTCTATGACAACGGCGACACCTACTCCACCGGCGTTTACGAATACTTCAAGGCCACCTGCGCCGAGATCGGCCTGGAACTGGTCGCGGACGAAAGCTACGCCTCCGGTTCTGTTGACTTCTCCGGCCAGCTCACCAACATCGCGGCCGCTGACGCCGACATCCTCTTCCTGCCCATCTACTACAATGACGTGGCTCTGGTTGCCGCTCAGGCTTCCGATGCCGGCGTGGAATCCATCATGCTGGGCGTTGACGGCTGGAGCTCCGTGCTGGACGCCGTGACCGATCCCGCCCTCATTGAAGGCGCTTACTACTGCTCCGGCTACTCCACCGAGGACACCAGCGAGCTGGTCGTGAAGTTCCTGGCGGATTACGCCGAGGCTTACAACGGCGAGACCCCCAACATGTTCGGCGCTCAGGGTTATGACGCCGCCTGGATCCTCTGCGATGCCATCGCCGCGGCGGAAGCTTCCGATGCGGAATACGGCTCCGAGGAATACAAGCAGGCTATCATCGACGCCATGGCCGCCACCGACAGCGACTATGTCACCGGCCACGTCAGCTTTGACGAACACAACGATCCTCAGAAGACCGCCGCCATCATCAACATCACCAACGGCGCTGAAGCTTTCTGGGGCAGCTTCTAACAGCTCCAACATCCCAAGCCCTGCCGCTGGCAGGGCTTGCGGATGTAAATTTCCCGGCATTTACCTGTTTTCATACATAAATTTCCTCGGCCCCATCAAAGGAGGCTCCTCATGATTTTTCTCCAACAGCTCATCAACGGCCTTCAGTTAGGCTCCATCTACGCCCTCATCGCCCTGGGCTACAGCATGGTTTACGGCATTATTCTTCTGCTGAACTTTGCCCATGGCGACATCATCATGGTGGGCGGCTACATCGCGCTTCTGATCATCAGCGCCGGCATCAGCCCCCTGGTGGCGGTTATCGCCTCCATCGTTGGCTGCGTGATCCTGGCCTGTCTGATCGAAAAGGCGGCTTATAAGCCCCTGCGCAGTGCGCCCCGCATTTCCCTGCTCATCACCGCCATTGGCGTGAGCTTTTTCCTGGAAAATGTGGCGCAGCTCATTCTGGGCGCCGATCCCCGCAGCTTCCCCAACACGGCTGTTATTCCGGCCGTTACCTACAAGATCGGCGAGCTGAACATTTCTCTGACTACGATCGTGACGCTTGTTGTGGCCGTGATCGCCATGGTGCTGCTGACCATCCTTGTGCAGAAAACAAAGATGGGCAAAGCCATGCGGGCGGTGTCGGAAGACACCGGTGCCGCGCAGCTCATGGGCATCAACGTCAACACCACCATCACGTATACATTCGCCATCGGCGCGGCTCTGGCCGGCATCGGTGCCATTCTCTACTGCTGCAAGTACCCCCAGGTCAAGCCCACCACCGGCTACCTGCTGGGCATGAAGGCCTTCGTGGCCGCGGTTCTTGGCGGCATCGGCTCCATTCCCGGCGCCATGCTGGGTGGTCTTGCCATCGGCATTGCCGAAGTGGTGGTAAACGCCCTCGGCTACTCCACCTGGACCGACGCCGTGGTTTTTGTCATTCTCATCATCGTTCTTCTGGTCAAGCCCACCGGCTTTATGGGCGCCAGCATGAAAGAGAAAGTCTGAGGTGCTTTTATGAAAAAAATCAAAACACCTTATGCCTATCTCATCAACATCGTTGTGATCGTCGCCATTCTGATCCTGGGCACCATGTTCTATAACGGCGGCGCTCTCAACCGCGCCACCAAAGCTGTTATTATCCAGTGCGGCATCTACAGCATGCTGGCCGTGTCGCTGAACATCTGCACCGGCTATCTGGGCCAGCTCCCCCTGGGTCATGCCGGCTTCATGGCTGTGGGCGCCTATACCAGCGCTCTCATCTGGAAAGCCACCGCTGCCTGGCCCACCCCGGTTGCGATCTTTGTCGGCATTCTTGCCGGCGGTCTCATGGCCGCACTCTTCGGTGTTATCATCGGCATTCCCGCCCTGCGTCTCAAGGGCGACTACCTGGCCATCATCACCCTTGGCTTCGGTGAGATCATCCGCATCGCCATCATCAACCTGGAAGGCATCACCGGCGGTACCCCCGGCCTGCTGAACATCCCCAAGCACACCAACTTCCCCGTTACCTTCATCTGCCTTGTGATCTGCTGCACCGTGATCCACATGATGATGAAATCCCGCCACGGCCGGGCCATTCTGGCCATCCGAGACAACGAGATCGCCGCAGAATGCTGCGGTCTGAATCTGACGCACTACAAGGTCTTTGCCTTTGCTCTGTCTGCTTTCTTTGCCGGCGTGGCCGGCGCGGTGTATGCCGGCTTCCAGGGCAGCCTCTTCCCCAAGAGCTTCGACTTCATGGCCTCCATCAACATTCTGGTCATGGTGGTTCTGGGCGGCATGGGCTCCATGACCGGCTCCATCCTGGCAGCCACGGTCCTGACAGCACTCCCCTCTCTGATGCAGTCGCTGTCCAACTACCGCATGGTGATCTATTCCCTGCTGCTGATCATCGTTATGATCTTCAAGCCCTCCGGCCTTATGGGCCACCGGGAATTCTCCCTTGTGGGAACCATTGAATACATCATGAACGGCAAACTCTTCAAAAAGAAGAAAGGGGGTAACAGCGATGAGTGAACTTCACCCCATGCCGAGCGGCGCTTATCTTCTCAAGCGCGACCTTGACAAAACGCCCATTCTGGAGACCCACCATCTGGGCATCGACTTTGGCGGTCTGACCGCCGTGGACGATTTTTCTCTGGCCATCGGCCGGGAGGAGATCTGCGGTCTCATCGGCCCCAACGGTGCCGGCAAGACCACCATCTTTAACCTGCTCACCAATGTCTACAGTCCCACGCGGGGCAGTATTCTCATCGACGGCAAGCCCACCGCCGGACTGAAAACCTATCAGGTCAACCGGCTTGGCATCGCCCGCACCTTCCAGAACATCCGCCTGTTCCAGAACCTCACCGTGCTGGAAAACGTGCTCATCGGTCTGCACACCGAAATGGAATACGGCGTTCCCACCTCCATTCTGCGTCTGCCCGGCTATTGGAAGGCCGAAAAAATCGCCAAACAACGGGCTTTGGAGCTCCTGTCCATTTTCGAAATGCAGGATATGGCGGACAGCATCGCCGGAAGCCTCCCCTATGGCGCTCAGCGGCGCCTGGAGATCGTCCGCGCCCTGGCCACCAACCCTTCCATCCTCCTGCTGGACGAGCCGGCCGCCGGCATGAACCCGGCAGAAACAGCGGCACTGATGGAAAACATCCTCAAGATCCGTGACACCTTCAAAATCGCCATTCTCCTCATTGAGCACGACATGAACCTGGTCATGGGCATCTGTGAAAGCATTGCCGTTTTGAATTATGGCCGGATCATTGCCAAGGGCACCCCGGCCCAGATCCGGGAGAACCCCGCCGTCATCGAAGCCTATCTGGGTAAGAAGGGAGGCAAATGATGCTTCAGGTAAACGATCTGAATGTTTATTACGGCCCCATCCACGCAGTCAAAGGCGTCAGCTTTGACGTCCACGAGGGTGAGATCGTCACGCTGATCGGCGCCAACGGCGCCGGCAAATCCACCATTCTGAAAACCATCTCCGGCCTGATGCATCCCAAGCAGGGCGAGATCCTTTTCATGGGAAACCGCATCAACGCCACCCCGCCCCACCGCATCGTGAAGCAGGGGCTGGCCCACGTTCCCGAAGGCCGGCGCATCTTCACCAAGCTTACCGTGGAAGAAAACCTGGAGATGGGCGCTTTTACCGCGGAGCGCAGCGGCATCGACGAAAGTCTGGCCCAGGTCTATAAGCAGTTCCCCCGCCTGGATGAACGCCGCCGCCAGGTCGCCGGCACCCTCTCCGGCGGTGAGCAGCAGATGCTGGCCATCGGCCGTGCGCTGATGTCCAAGCCCAAGCTCATGATGCTGGACGAACCCTCCATGGGTCTGGCCCCTATTCTGGTGGAGCAGGTCTTTGACATCATCAAGGAGCTCCATGCCGCAGGCACCACCATTCTGCTGGTGGAGCAGAACGCCCAGATGGCTCTGGCCGTGGCCGACCGGGCCTATGTTCTGGAGACCGGCACCATCACCCTCTCCGGCACCGGTCAGGAGCTGGCCGAAAGCGAAAGCGTCCAGAAAGCCTATCTTGGCGGCTGAATCATACAAAAAAAGAATCGCCTCGGTGGAGGCGATTCTTTTTCATTCTTCATTCCAGAAAAGGTCGTTCAGCGTCAATCCCAGGGCGCGGCAAATCGCGATACAAAGATTCACCGTGGGGTTATAATCTCCCTTTTCGATGGCGTTGATGGTTTGCCGGGATACGCCCACAAGATCGGCCAGCTGCTGCTGGGAAAGCCCCATCGCCGCTCTTGCCGCCTTCAGTCGGAGGTTTTTCATCTCATTCCTCCTCATCCTCCGGCCAGAGCAGTTTTAATACAACGGTTATTGTCAGGGCAAGAAAACAACAGGCACACATCAGATTGAGGCAGGTCTCCGAATGCAGAATCTCAGAAAGTCCGGCCCCCTCCCGCCACATTCTCACCGGCCCCATGCAGTTACAGAGGACAACCAGGACACACAGACCAAGAGAAGTATACGGCTTTTGCTTCAGTGCAAAATAGGCGTCTTTCCAAGCACTGTAAACCACAAAGACTGTCAGTCCAGAAAACAGGCATAGAGAGCCTCCGATGTAGTGCATGTCCAGGTCCAGAACACCTTCTGCAAAAATGACAAGAATTTGTGCAATCAGCATGGCAAAAAAGCCATACTGATAGGCCTTTCCTCTTGCCTGGATCTGTCTCTCATCAAACTCTTTCTGCCGCATTCCAATAAGGCGAAACACGAAAAATATAATGACCGCAAGAACAAGTATCGGAATGATAAGAACAGAAACCGTTGCCGCAGCGACCGCCATATCATTACCTCCAATTCAAACAAAGTGTCAAATATATCTTACATATGCATCCTACACTCCCAACTTTAATTTGTCAAGTATATTTTACATCCTGACACAGAAACAGCGAAGCCGGTCTGGCTTCGCTGTTCTCTTATAAAGCTTACTTGAAGTATTCCACGGCGGCTTCAAACATCTTCATGTCATATTCGCCGGGAACGTTCTTGTAAAGACCGGCGCCGATGCGCTCGGCGTGGCCCATCTTGCCAAAGACGCGGCCATCGGGAGAAGTAATGCCCTCCACGGCCAGAATGGAGCCGTTGGGGTTATACTGCACATCGTCCGTGGCAAAACCCTTCTCGTCCACATACTGGGTGGCGATCTGACCGTTGGCGGCAAGCTGACGGATCA
>CAZSAX010000092.1:0-7333 GCA_964605075.1 uncultured Oscillospiraceae bacterium | reverse complement strand
GCGAGGAAGAGGACTCCCATCTGGGCGACTTCATCGAGGACGAAGGCGCCTCCGAGCCCTCGGAAGCCGCCAGCTTCACCCTGCTGAAAGAGCAGCTGGTGGCGGTGCTGGACACCCTCACCCCCCGGGAAAAGAAGGTTCTCGAGCTGCGCTTCGGCATCATCGACGGCCGCACCCGCACCCTGGAGGAAGTGGGCAAGGAATTCAACGTCACCCGCGAACGCATCCGCCAGATCGAGGCCAAGGCCCTGCGGAAGCTGCGCCACCCCTCCCGCTCCAAGAAGCTCCGGGACTTCCTGAACTAATGGAATCATCAAAACGCCTCCCTCCATCCGAGGGAGGCTTTTTCTGTCCTGGCAGAAAATTTGCGAGGAAGAGGTTGACATCTGTAGACCAATGTGATATATATGGACTACAACAGTAAACCATACGAAAGGAAGTGGCCGTTTTGGACAAGCAGATCTATGCCGGCGAATGGAAGCTGATGGAGTGTCTGTGGGACAAGTCCCCCCGGACGCTGATGGAGCTGGTGAAGGCCATGGCGGAAGAGACCGGCTGGGCCAAAAGCACCGTCACCACCATGGTGACCCGCATGGAGGCCAAGGGCCTTCTGCGCTTCGAGCAGCAGGGCCGCACCAAGCAGATCTGGCCCGCTGTGAGCCGGGCGGAGGCCTGCGCCGCGGAGACCGTGGGGCTGGTGAACAAGGTGTTCCGGGGCCGCCCCGGGCTTCTGATGGCCTCGCTCATCGAGAGCAAGAGCCTTTCCCCCGCCGAGATCGACGAACTTTACGCCATGCTGAAAAAAGCCGAGGAGGAAAGCCATGCTTGAAATTCTCATAAGCTCTTCCGTGCTCATCGCAGTGTTGGCGCTGCTGCGCCGGTTTTTGCGGGGCCGGATCAGCGCCCGGCTGCAATACGCCCTGTGGGCACTGGTGCTTTTACGCTTGCTGGTGCCGGTGACTCTCTTTGAAAGCAGGGTCAGCGTGGCCGCCGCGGCGCAGCCCATTGCCGCCCAGGTGCAGGAGTACTCCGCCCAGCGGGCGCAGACCGTCTATATCCCGGTGGATATGGGCGAAAATCCCCAGACCGGCGAGCCCATGGAGGCCGTTGGCCGGACTTTTGTGGAACCCTTGGATGTGGCCCGCTGGGTCTGGTACGCCGGCATGGCAGGAATGGCCCTTTGGTTCCTCGGAGCCAATCTCCGCCTGCGGCACAGGCTCCGCTGCCGCCGCATCCCCCATGAGGCCCCGGCCCCCGTGCCGGTCTATGTGGCCGCAGACATTCCCTCCCCCTGCCTGTTCGGGCTGTTCCGCCCCGCCATCTACCTCACGGAGCAGGCCGCAGCCGACCCGGGCCAGGCCCGGCAGATCATCGCCCACGAAAGCAGCCACCGCCGCCACGGCGACCTGTTCTGGGCGCTGCTGCGCAGCCTGTGTCTGGTGATCTACTGGTTCGACCCCTTTGTCTGGTGGGCCGCCGTTCTTTCCCGGCGGGACGCCGAACTGGCCTGCGATGAAAGCACCCTCAAAACCCTGGGCCAGGAACAGCGCTTTGACTATGGCCGGACGCTGCTGGCCCTGGCCACGGTGAAGCTGCGCCCCGGGGATCTCCTCTGCGGCGCCACCACCATGACCGGCGGCAAAAACAGCCTCCGGGAGCGTATCGAGGGCATCGCCCGGACAAGAAAATTCTCCGTAAGTCTGGCCGCCGCCGCGCTGGCCATCGTGGCGCTTGTCGTGGGCTGCACCTTCTCCGGCGCCGACAGCGCCGACAGCGGCGACAGCGCCGCCCCCACCGTCACCCCCGTTCCCACCGACAGCGGCAGCAACGCCCAGATTCCTTCCATCAGCTCGGAGGAGCTGGCGGAGGCTCTGCAGGACCCGGACACCTTGGACGCCCTGGCCAGTTATTCCGCCTATCTCACGGACTTCACCAACGAATCCCCGGTCCCCTGGCTGACCTGGCTGCGCTTTGAAAACGAGGAACAGGAGCAGATGGCCCGGGACAATTACACCCCCCTGATCCGCTCCACCATCCTGTCGGTGGAGAAGATCAACGACAAGCTCTGGGCCTTCACTGCCGAAGTGCAGACCTATCCCGATGTCCCCGCCCAGCGCATCTTCAACTTCCTGGCCGTGGACGAGACCGAACGCTATGTCATCCGCAACGTGGACAGCATCCCCGAAGAGCTCTCCGGGAACCTTGACCCCAGCCGCTACGATCCCCAGCTTCTCCTGGACGACGGCATGGTGGCTCTGGGTGCCCCCGCCCCGGAGCAGATGGCCATTCAGGCCACACTGATGGAATTTGCGAGCCCCGCATTTGTCCAGATCCAAAAAGACAGCAGCTACGTCTCCGATGGAACCGCCCAATGGGACATGAGCTTTGAGGACCTGCTGTACTGCACCGATTCCTGGGAGGTAAATACCCAGCCCACGCCCCCGGAAGCCCTCAGCGGCAGCCGCATCTGCCTGTTCAACGACCAAGGGGATTTCGTGGCTGTCCTGCCGGAATACAACGGCATTTATCTCTATCTCAATTCGGAGCTTTATGCCTCCTACCACATCGGAGACACCAGCGGCAGCTGGTATTATGATTCTCTGCTGGCCTGGGCCGAGCAGATCGAATATTTTTCCAGCCAGCCAAAGTACCTGCAGTTTCTTACCGTCGCCCTCACCACCGATTATCAGCAGCGCTACACGGCCTTCACCGCTGCCGAAAGGATCAGCCCGCCCGGCCCGGAGAACTACGAGGCGTTCTACGCCAGTCTCAAACCGCTGGTGACCGAACAATGCTACAACACCATGCTGCTCAACCTTGAGATCTTCCAGCTCGACAAGCTTGCCCTGGAGCGGGGCTACCGCCTCACCCCCCTGAGCTTTGAGATCACCGCCGTGAATCAGACCCGGGAGATCACCGCCGCCGGCGTCACCGACCGCTGGCAGCACGAATTCGACGCCCTGCTTCAGGTCACCACCGACGAGGGCCTTATCGGCACCGCCACCCTCTCCGGTTACGTTCTCACCGACCCGGACAGCGACGGCGCTCAGGTCAGCGGCTTTAAGCTGGAGGGCGGAACGATTCTCAACGCGGACCCGGCGGAAGACCTTTTGCCCACAGACAGCCCGGTGGACGAGCTGAAGAAATTTGCCAATCCCGACGCCGTGGTCATTAACGGTAGCGGGTCTATCTCCGGCGGCAGCGACTGGCCGGCCATGAACCTGGAGGAGCTTCTGGCTTCCTCGGATTCCTGGCAGCAGACCTTCAATCCCAGCGGCGCCAATGTCCGCAGCGGCAACAGCATCACTCTTTCGGATGGCAACGGCAGCTTTCTGGTCATCGACGCCGATTGCAGCGACATCCTCTATTACCCCCAGAACCAACTTTATGCCGGCTATCAAATCCCCGGCGCCAAGGGCATCGACTATTACAACGCCCTGCTTGACTGGGCCTCCGGATTCCCCGGACCGAACGAAGCCCATTGAAGCCGCTCAAAACATCAAAAACTCCACCGAATTTTCGGTGGAGTTTTTCTTATGGCACATCCAGCGCATCCGGGCGGAGGACGAGGTCGGTGAAAATGGTCTGCATCAGGGCCTGATAGTCCGAGGGCTGGGCGGCCTTGGCGATGCGCTTGGCGTATTTTTTGTCGTCCTCAAACAAGTGAATGGTATAGAACCAGATGCCCTTCATCCGGCTCAGGGCGTTTTTGGCGCTGCCGAAGCGCTCTTTGTAAAGCTCAAAAAGCTCGGCGAAAAAGCCCTTCAGCTCCGCCGCCGTGGCCCCCGGGCCGCCCTGCATTTTTCGGATGAGAGCGGGGTCGGCCACCAGCCCCCGGCCGATCATCAGGGCCGTCACCCCAGGGAACGCCGCTTCCGCTTTTTGTCCCAGGGCAAGTGTTGTGATATCCCCATTGTAGCACACGGGGTTTTTGCTCTCCGCCAGGGCCCGGGCGAAATGCTCGGCATAGACCTTGCCCTTATACATCTGCCGCCGGGTGCGGGGATGGATGGTCAGCTCCGCGATGGGGTATTTGTTGTAAACCGCCAGAATGGGCCAGAATTCGTCGGGCTCTTCGATGCCAAGGCGGGTCTTGACGGAGAGCTTCATATCGATGTGGGAAAAGATCTCCGCCAGAAAGGCGTCCAGGGCCGCCGGGTCCGCGAGCATCCCGCTGCCCTTGCCCTTGGCCACCACGGTGCCCGAGGGACAGCCCAGGTTCAGATTCACTTCCTCATAGCCCATCCTTTGAAGCTCCCGGGCGGTCCAGAGAAAATCCCCGGCGTTTTTCCCCAAAAGCTGGGGCACCAGAGAGATCCCCTCGTTATGCTCGGGAATGCTTTCCTTGAACTCCTTCGGGCTGAACACCCGGTTCTGGGTGGTGGCCAGAAAGGGGCTGTAGTAGCGGTCCGTGCCGGGGAAGTATTTGTGATGTACCTGGCGGAAGGTATAGTCCGTCAGCCCCTCCAGGGGGGCGCAGTAGTATTTCATTGGTCGTCTTCCAGTATGTTAAAAATCTTCCAGAGGTTATCGATCTCATGGTCCGGGCTCACGCCCTGGTCATTTTCCTTGTGGCCGGGATTGTACCAGCAGCAGGGCAGGCCCGCGTTGTTGGCGCCCCGGATGTCGCTGGTAAGGCTGTCGCCGATGACCAGGGCCTTTTCCGCTTCAAAGTCCGGAATGGCCGTCCTGCAAAGGTCAAAAAACTCCTTTTTGGGTTTTTGGTGCCCCAGCTCTTCGGAGATGAAAACACCGTCAAAGAGTTCCTCCAGGCCGGAAAGGGCCAGCTTCTTCCGCTGGGCCAGCTTCGTGCCGTTGGAGATGACATACTGCCGGCAGCGGCCCCGGAGCTGCTTGATGAGCTTGTAGGATTCGTCCAGAAAGAAATACACATCCCCCAGGGCGCTCTGATAAAAGTCCTCAAAGGCGTCCGGGTCCATGTCCGTGATGCCAAGAGCGGCAAAGAACTCCGCAAAGCGGCCGGTGAGAAGCTCCGCCTTGGTCACTTCACCTTTCTCAAAGCGCTTCCACCAGCGGTCGTTGATGGCGGAATAGGCGGCGATCTGCGCGTCGGAAATGTCGTGGCCGAAACGCTGAAAGCCTTCCCGGATGGCCCAGCGCTCGGAGGCCTTGAAGTCCAGCAGGGTCTGGTCCACATCCCATAATAAAATATCGTATCTCATGGTCTCATCATAGCACAGTTTTGGCCCTTTGTGATTGACTTTGGAAAAAAATCTGCCTATGATAGCAGCAAAGACCCGGAAAGGAGCCCCCGCTTATGGCCCAGGACAACAAAACCAACGTCATGCGCCTCATCGAGGCCAAAAAGCTGCCCTACAAGGCCCGGCAGTACGACCCGGAGACCACCCGGGGCGTGGACGTGGCCCAGCTTCTGGGACAGGAAGCCCCCCAAATGTTCAAAACCCTGGTCACCCAGGGCAAAAGCGGCGGCTATTATGTGTTCGTCATCCCCGTGGCAGAGGAGCTGGATCTGAAAAAGGCCGCCAAAGCCGTGGGGGAAAAGTCCATCGCCATGATCAAAAGCAAGGAACTGCTGCCTCTCACCGGCTACATCCACGGCGGCTGCTCTCCCATCGGGATGAAAAAGTTCTTCCCCACCTGCGTCCATGAAAGCGCCAAAGAGCAGGAAAGCATCTTCTTCAGCGCGGGAAAAGTGGGCTTTCAGGTGGAAATGGCCCCGGGAGATCTGGAGAAAATGATCCGCCTGCGCTATGCAGATCTCGTTGTGACGGAATAAAGCCCCCGGCTTGTGCCGAAAGGCATTTTCTGCTATGATAGAAATCTCAAAGGAGGCGGCAGCTATGAAAATTCTCGTCATCGACGGCAAAAGCGGCAAAATGGGCCAGGCCCTGGTGGAGCGCATCAAAGCCGCCGGCCTTGCCTGCGAGCTGACGGTCATCGGCACCAACGCCATCGCCACCGCCGCCATGATGAAAGCCGGCGCCGACGCCGGCGCCACCGGAGAAAATCCGGTGATCGTAGCCTGCCGCACAGCGGATGTGATCGTCGGCCCCATCGGTATTCTGGCCGCGGACTCCCTCATGGGGGAGATCACCCCCGCCATGGCCCAGGCCATCGGCCAGAGCCGCGCCAAGAAGCTGGTGCTGCCCGTGAACCAGTGCAGCATCCTTGTGGCCGGCACCCAGAGCCTGAGTCTTTCCCGGCTGATGGACGAGGCCGTGGAGCTTCTCAAAAACCTGTAATATCCTCCGGCCAAGCCGGAGTTCTGCCCCGCGTTCCTTTTCAGCGGCCGCACAAGCGGCCCGGCCCGTTCAAGACGGCCAGAAACGAAAAGGAGATCTCATCCGAATGAAAACCAAAACCGATTCCCTGCACAAGCTTCTCTATGCCGCCCTGTGCCTGGCTTTGTGCCTGGTGCTGCCCTTTCTCACCGGGCAGCTGCAATCCCTGGGCAACGCTCTTTGCCCCATGCACCTGCCGGTGCTGCTGGCGGGCTTTCTCTGCGGCCCCTGGTGGGCCATGGCGATCGGCCTGATTGCCCCCATTCTGCGCTTTGTGCTCTTCGCCATGCCCCCCATCTACCCCATCGGCGCCGCCATGGCGGTGGAGCTGGGGGCATACGGGTTGGCATCGGGGCTTTTGTATCAAAAGCTGCCGAAAAACACAAAAAATATCTATGTCAGCCTTGTTTCGGCCATGCTTGCCGGGCGCTTTGTCTGGGGCGCAGCAAGAGCCCTTATGTCCGGCGTGTCCAATGCCGGCTTCACCTGGGCGGCCTTCTGGGCCGGCGCCTTTGCGGAGGCTGTCCCCGGCATCGTTTTGCAGATCGTTCTGATCCCGCTTCTGGTCCTGGCCCTGCAAAAGGCCGGCTATATCAAAAAATGACCACAAAAAACCTCCTGCCGCCGCAGGAGGTTTTTCGTCTTTATTCATCCAGCTTGAGGACGGCCAGGAAGGCCTCCGTGGGCAGCTGCACGCTTCCCAGGGAGCGCATTTTCTTTTTGCCCTCTTTCTGCTTTTCCAGAAGCTTTTTCTTGCGGGTGATGTCGCCGCCGTAGCACTTGGCCAGAACGTCCTTGCGCATGGCCTTGACGGTCTCCCGGGCGATGATCTTGCCGCCGATGGCCGCCTGGATGGGCACCTCGAAGAGCTGGCGGGGGATATTCTCCTTCAGCTTTTCGCAGATCTTCCGGGCCCGGGGATAGGCCTTGTCCTTGTGGGCGATGAAGCTCAGAGCGTCCACGCCGTCGCCGTTGAGGCGCAGATCCACCTTCACCAGCTCCGAAGCCTTGTACTCGGAGAATTCATAGTCCATGGAGGCGTAGCCCTTGGTGCGGGCCTTGAGGGTATC
>CAZSAX010000091.1:0-7342 GCA_964605075.1 uncultured Oscillospiraceae bacterium | reverse complement strand
ACCGACGTCCCCGTCACCGGCTATGACATCATCTTCTTCTGGGTGGCCCGCATGATCTTCTCCAGCATGGAGCAGATGAAGCGCGAGCCCTTCCACACCGTTCTCATCCACGGCCTCATCCGTGACCCTCAGGGCAAAAAAATGTCCAAGTCTGCCGGCAACGGCGTGGACCCCCTGGAGATGATCGACCGCTTCGGCGCCGACGCCCTGCGCTTCAACATCATCACCGGCAACTCCCCCGGCAACGATATGCGCTTCTATGTGGAGCGCTGCGAGGCCATGCGCAACTTCGCCAACAAGCTCTGGAACGCCGCCCGCTATGTGATGATGAACCTGGAGGTGGAGGAAAACCGTCTGCCCGACGAGCTGAAGCTGGAGGACAAGTGGGTCCTGTCCAAGCTCAACAACCTTGTTGCCGAGGTCAACGAAAACTTCGACAAATACGAGCTGGGCATCGCCGCCACCAAGATCTATGACTTCATCTGGGACGTGTTCTGCGACTGGTACATCGAGATCACCAAGCCCCGTCTCCGGGAAAACGACAAGGACGCCCAGCAGGTGCTGCTGTATGTGCTGACGGATATCCTCCGCCTGCTGCACCCCTTCATGCCCTTCATCACCGAAGAGCTTTACGGCGCCCTGCCCCACGAGGGCGGCGCCCTGATCGTGGCGGACTATCCCGAATACAGGGACGAGCTCTCCTTCCCCGAGGAGGAGGCCGCCTTTGAGAGCATCATGACCGCCGTGAAAGCCGTGCGCTCCCGCCGGAGCGAGATGAACGTGCCCGCTTCCAAGCGGCCCCGGCTCATCATCACCACCGAAAAGCCCCACATCTTCGAAAAAGGCCAGGCCTACCTGTCCACCCTCGCCTTCGCCGGTGAAGTGGAGATCACCACCGCCCTGCCGGCCGATGTTTCCGGCATGGTGGGCGTGGTCACCGAAGACGCCCGGATGTTCATGCCCATGGCGGAGCTGGTGGATCTGGACAAGGAGCGCCAGCGCATCCGCAAGGAGCTGGACAAGGCCCTGGCAGAGATCGAAAGCCAGAACAAAAAGCTCTCCAACGAGAACTTCGTGGCCCGGGCCCCCGAGCGGGTGGTCAATGCCGAGCGGGAAAAACTGGCCAAGGCCCAGGCCCTGGCTGCCAACCTGGAAGAGAGTCTGAAAAATTTGGGCTGACGACGGCCTTCGACAGAATACGCCGACAAAAAAAGATAAAATTGCACCGTGCCTTTCCGGCACGGTGCTTTTTTTACCCTCGGCTCCGAAAAGGATAGCATCCGACCGGGATATCCTCCCGGCCGGCACCCCAACCAACTTTTAAGCCGCGCCGGACCGGGAGGCTGTTCCGGCAAGCGGTTGGCCGAAGGTTTTAGCGAGACCGGGATATACTCCCGGCCGGCACCCCGACCAACTTTTAAGCCGCGCCGGACCGGGAGGCTGTTCCGGCAAGCGGTTGGCCGAAGGTTTTAGCGAGACCGGGATATCCTCCCGGCCGGCGCACTTTAAAAACGATTCAACAAAGGAAAAGGTGGGATACGAATGAAAGTTTTATCCACATACCGGGATGGGCGGCTCACCCTGTATCTCCAGGGGGAGCTGGATCACCACGAGGCGGCGGGCGCCCTCAAGCGCATCGCCCGGGCGCTGGACGATTATCTGCCCCGGGACTGCGTGATGGATATGGGCGGGCTGAGTTTCATGGACTCCTCCGGCATCGCCCTGATTTTAAAGATCAACAAGCTCATGGCCGAGACCGGCGGCCGGGCCTGGGTGGAAAACGCCAAAAACCAGCCCCTGAAGGTGCTGGACGCTTCCGGCATCGAACGATTGCTGCGGGTGACCACCGCGGCGGAATAAACAAAGGAGATACATACATGAAAGGGCAGAATTTCGTCAAACTTGAATTTCCCGCTCGCAGCGCCAACGAGGGCTTCGCCCGCTCCGCCGCAGCGGCCTTCGCCTCACAGATGGACCCCACCCTGGAAGAGCTGGGCGACATCCGCACCGCGGTGTCCGAAGCCGTCACCAACGCCATCGTCCACGCCTACCCCAACAGCATCGGCACTGTGCAGATGCGGCTGCGCATCCTGGCCGGCAACACCCTGGAGATCACCGTCAAAGACAAGGGCTGCGGCATTCCCGATGTAAAGCGGGCCATGGAGCCCATGTTCTCCACCGGCGGCGACGAGCGCAGCGGCATGGGCTTTACCATCATGTCCAGCTTCATGGACGGCCTGCGGGTGAAATCCGTCCCCGGCAAGGGCACCACGGTGACCATGGCCAAAAAGCTGTCCATCAAGGTGCACGCGTAATTGGACGAGACCATTGCGCTGCTGCGCCGGGCCAAGGAGGGCGACCGGAACGCCACCGGACAGATGGTGGAGGAAAACGCCGGCCTGATCTGGAGCATCGCCCGGCGCTATTTCGGCCGGGGCTGCGACCCGGACGATCTGTATCAGCTGGGCTGCGTGGGCTTTCTGAAAGCCATCGAGGGCTTTGACGAAAGCTACGGCACCCGTTTTTCTACCTATGCCGTGCCCAAAATCTCCGGAGAAATCCGCCGTTTTCTCCGGGACGACGGCGCTGTGAAGGTCAGCCGCAGCCTCAAGGAGCAGGCCGCCGCCATCCGCTCTTCCCGGCAGCGGCTGGAGCAGAGTCTGGGCCGGGAGCCTGCGCTTTCGGAGCTTTCCGCCGAGACCGGCCTCTCCCCGGAGGATATCGCCCTGGCCGAGACCGCCGCCGGCCCCACCGAAAGTCTGCAGCGGGAGTCCGGGGAGGACGGCTTTTCCCTGGAGCAGATCCTGGGAGACTGGAGCCAGGAGGAGCGGCTGGTGGAATATGTGGCTCTGCGCCAGGCCATCGAACAGCTCCCCGAGAAAGAGCGCATGACGGTATTCCTGCGCTACTACCACGGCATGACCCAGGCCTCCGCCGCCCGGGTCCTGGGCGTCAGCCAGGTCCAGGTGTCCCGCCTGGAGCGCCGGGCCATGGAAAAACTGCGGCAGATGCTTGCCTGAAAACACCGCCCACCGGCGGTGTTTTCCTTGTATTCCGGGAGCGCTGTGCTATATAATCGCGGCATGAAAAAGGCCACCCCGAACTGTTGCATCGAAACGCCCTGGGCACCTGGCCGCCCGGACGCCCTGACCGGGCCGATTCTTGACAAGGCCGTTGTGCTGTTCTAAAATATAGTATCCCCATGGAAACGATAACCGCCTCCGGGCGCACGCTTGAGGAATGCCATGATCCAGATCCTTCTTGTAGAAAACGATAAAGAACTCCGCCGGCGCATGGCGGCCGCCATGCGGGAGATCGGCTACGAGGCGCTGGAAGCCGCATCCGCAGAAGAGGCCCTGCACCGCATGGCCCACAGCAGTGTGCAGCTCATCGTGGCCAACAACGCCTGCGGCGGCTGCGAGCTGAGCCGGGAGCTGCGGGACGCGGAGGATTTCATCCCCATCATCGTCACCACCGACCGCAACAGCCGCCCGGAAAAGCGGCGCATCTTCCGCTCCGGCGCCGATGGCTATATGTTCCTGCCCCTGGATATAGAAGAACTGCAGATGCGGGTCCGAAGCCTTTTGTGGCGCTGCCGGGTGGTGGACGAGGCGGTGATCCGCTTTGGAAGCTGCGAGCTTCACGCCCACACGCTCCGGGTGGAGGCCCCGGGACAGAGCATCGAGCTGCGGCGGATGGAATTCCTCCTGCTGGAAAAGCTGCTGAGCTATCCCGGCCGCATTTTCACCCGGGCCCAGCTCATGGACGAGCTCTGGGGCTACGACAGCGAGTCCGCCCCCCGCACCGTGGACACCCACATAAAACGCCTTCGCAAAAAGCTTTGCGACGTGGAGGATATCCGCATCCAGACCGTCCGGGGTCTGGGCTACCGGGCCGCCATGCCCCGCCGCCTGCGAGCGGCGGAGAAATCCAAATAATCCCCGCTGACTGTAAGGAGACCTTCCGTTGGGAAGGTCTCCTTTTCAGTTCACATTCACGTCACAAGCAGTTGCATTTTAGTTCACTTTCCCGCCGTATCTTAATTAAGTATTAATTAAACATCAACCTATAACTTGGAGGAGAGTGCCCATTATGAACGGCAAGATCTTCAACACCTCCCACTATCTTCTGGGTGTGCGTCTGGACAACTGGCTGCGCCTGTGGCACCGTGCCGGCTGGAAAGCGGAACCCCGGCGGCTGCCCCAGGCGGCCCTGATCAGTCTGACAAGCCTGGTGCTGAGCCCCTTTGCCCTGCTGGAAAAGCTGGTCTGCGCCATCCCCGCAGCGGCCACCAAAGTGAAAAAAGACCCGGTGTTTATCATCGGCTTCTGGCGCAGCGGCACCACCTACCTCCAGAATCTGCTCACCCGGGATCCCCAGTTTGCCTGGGCCGACCCCGTGAACACCTGCATGTTCTCCAACTATGTGCTTCTCGGCTGGCTGCTCCGGGGGGCCGTGGGCGCGGGCCTCAAGGATGCCCGCCCCATGGACAATGTCCAGTATGCCCTGGACCTGCCCATGGAAGAGACCTTTGCCGTGGCGAATTTCACCCCCTGGGCCATTGACCATCTGATGACCTTCCCCGTGCATTACCGGGATCACATCAAAGGCGCCTTTGTGGAGGACATGAGCCCCCGGGAGCGCCGGGAGTTCCGCCGGGCTTACGACTATATGGTCCGCAAAATGACCATGACCCAGAAGGGCAAGCAGCTTCTGTTCAAAAGCCCGGACAATACCTGCCGGCTGGACGACCTGATGGAGATGTA
Source organism: uncultured Oscillospiraceae bacterium (assembly GCA_964605075.1). Taxonomy (GTDB): domain Bacteria; phylum Bacillota; class Clostridia; order Oscillospirales; family Oscillospiraceae; genus CAJOIG01. The sequence goes on along the minus strand of CAZSAX010000091.1, from coordinate 2,576 downwards.
TCCCCAGGCCAAATACATCAACATCCACCGGGATCCCTACGTCACCGTGCGCAGCGCTGTGCACATGTTCAACGCCCAGATGAATATGCTCCGCCTCACCCCCCTGCCGGACGTGGAGGACATCAACGAAACCATCGAGGATGTGATCATCGAGCTGTTTGAGCGCATGTACCGGCGGCTGTTCCAGCTGGAAAGCCAGTTCGGCCCCGCCCAGTTCGTTTCCATCGCCTACGAGGACTTCGTGAAGGAACCGGAAGCGAACCTGCGCCACATCTACGAAACTCTGGAGCTGGACGGCTTTGAGGACGCGCTGCCCCGTTTCCGCGCCTTCATCGACAGCCAGAAGAGCTACCAGAAAAACAAGCACGACTTCTCCCCCCGTCTGCGGCAGAAGATCGAGCAGCATCTGGGATTTTACTTTGAACACTACGGCTATGAGCTTTGGAAGGAGGAGACCGTCTGATGGATCATCTGGACAAACTGGAATCCAAAAGCGTACATATCCTGCGGGAGGCCTATGCCGCCTTCGGCAATCTCTGTATGCTCTGGAGCATCGGCAAGGATTCCACCGTGCTCCTGTGGCTGGCCCGCAAGGCCTTCTACGGCCACGTCCCCTTCCCCCTGGTGCACATTGACACCCACCACAAGATCCCCGAAATGATCGAATACCGGGACCGGCTGGCCAAAGAAATGAATCTCTACATGATCTACGGCGAAAACCGGGAGGCCCTGGAAGCCGGCAGCACCTTCCCCGCCGGAGCGGTGGGCCGGGTAGAATGCTGCCGCCAGCTCAAAACCGAGGCCCTCACCCACACCCTGGACGGCTCCTGGCCCCGCTACCGGCTGAATCTGAAAACCGGCGAATACGAGCCCGACAGCAACACCGAGGCCTACACCGGCGTCATCGTGGGCGCCCGGGCGGACGAAGAGGGCAGCCGCTCCAAGGAGCGCTATTTCTCCCCCCGGGACACCCACAACGACTGGGACCTGGACGACCAGCCCCCCGAATTCTGGAATCAGTTCAAAACCGACTTCGCCCCCGGCACCCATGTGCGCATCCATCCTTTGCTGGACTGGACGGAGCTGAACGTCTGGGAATACATTGAGCGGGAAAAGATCCCCACCGTGAGCCTTTACTACGACCAGGGCGACGGCACCCGCTACCGCAGTCTGGGCTGCGCCCCCTGCACCGGGCCCATCCGCTCTTCCTCTAAAAATCCCCGGGACATCATCGAGGAACTGCGGGCCGGTCAGCTGGCAAACATCGCCGAGCGTTCCGGCCGGGCCCAGGACACCGAGGACGGCGGCGGACTTGAAACTTTGCGAAGGAACGGGTACATGTGATGGATAAACAGCTTCTCAACATCGTCACCGTGGGCCACGTGGACCACGGCAAGTCCACGGTCATCGGCCGGCTTCTGGCCGACGCCGATGCCCTGCCCCAGGGCAAGCTGGAGGCCATCCGGGAAAACTGCCGCCGCAACTCCAAGCCCTTTGAGTATGCCTTCCTGCTGGATGCGCTGAAAAACGAGCAGGCCCAGGGCATCACCATCGACACCGCCCGCTGCTTCTTCAAAAGCCAACAGCGGGACTACATCATCATCGACGCCCCCGGCCACATCGAATTCCTCAAAAACATGGTCACCGGCGCCTCCCGGGCGGAGGCCGCCCTCATGGTCATCGACGCCGCCCGGGGCGTGGAGGAAAACACCCGCCGCCACGGCTACTTCCTGTCCATGCTGGGCATCCGTCAGGTGGCGGTGCTGGTGAACAAAATGGACCTGGTGACCTATGACCGGGCCGTATTTGACCGCATCCGGGCGGAATTTCTGGACTTTTTGCAGAAGATCGGCATCAAGCCCGCCGCCTTCATCCCCGTCAGCGGCATGCAGGGCGACAACATCGTGAGTCGTTCCCCCAACACCCCCTGGTACCAGGGCCGGACCATGCTGGAGCAGATGGATGCCTTCACCCCCCTGGCCGCCCCGGAAAAGCTGGCCTTCCGCATGCCGGTGCAGGGCGTTTACAAGTTCACCGAAGGCGGCGACGACCGGCGCATCATCGCCGGCACCGTGGAATCCGGCCTGCTTCACGCCGGGGATGAGATCGTGTTCTTCCCCTCGGGGAAAAAGACCCGGGTGAAGAGTCTGGAAGAGTTCTCCGCCCCTGTGCCGGAGAGCTTCGGCCCGGGCAAGGCCGCGGGCTTCACCATGACGGAAGAGATCTTCGTCCGCCGGGGGGAGATGGCCTGCCTGCAGCGGGAAGCGGCGCCCCATGTGGGCGTGCGCCTGAAGGCCAACATTTTCTGGCTGGGCCGGGAAAACTTCGCCGCCGGCCGGAAATACTTCCTCAAATGCGGCACCGCCCGCACGGAGATGCAGCTGGAGCAGATCACCCGGGTGGTCAACGCCTCCAACCTGGACTGCCGCCAGCGGGATTTTTGTGAGAAAAACGAGGTGGCGGAGTGCATCCTTCACCTGGAAAAGCCCCTGGCCTTTGATCTGGCCGGGGAAAACGACAGCACCAGCCGCTTCGTCATCGTGGACGGCTATGAGATCGCCGGCGGCGGCATCATC
>CAZSAX010000090.1:0-7403 GCA_964605075.1 uncultured Oscillospiraceae bacterium | reverse complement strand
TGAGGGGGACACCAATGCTTATCCCATCCGGGTGATCCCGGAGCTCTCCTTCAACCCGGCAGCGATCTTGCTGCTTTTGTGTGTGGGTGTGTTTGCCGCCAAAGGGAGAAACGTATTTTTTCGCGGGCTGGTGCTCGCTGTTCCCGCAGGTGCCGCGATCTGCCTTTTACAGCGGGTCACAGGAGATACGGAACCCGGGCTTGTTTACGGGCTGGTCGCGGGAACCGTGGCCTCACTGATTTTCCTTAAGACAAAAGGCGCCATGCTCACTGCCGCCGCCGCACCGCTGATCGCGCAGGGCATTATGGCGGTGGAGGAACTGCTGGATTTTGGCTACACCCGCGTGGAGGTAGGGAAGGGGATCTTCTTCGACGCCATGAAATAATAGCAGTCAAACTGCTCCGCGCGTTCTGCCCAGTTTTTGATGGCGCCAAGGTAGCTGCCCAGAGTCAGATCGCCGGAGGGTTTGATGCCTGAAAGCATTACTTTTTTCTTTTCGTCCATGATAACATTCCTTTTCTTTGGCAATGGAAAAATCAACAGTAAATCACTAATAAAGTATATTAGCACAAATGCAAAGCGCTTGACAAGTGGGCCGGAATAAAATACTATGATGGGTGCAAAAACTTGGAGGGAAGATATGAAAAACAAAGAATTCTTTGAAGAAATAGAAGCTCGTATCCCCAAGGGGGAGGTGCGCACCCGCTTTGCGCCCAGCCCCACAGGCTATATGCATGTGGGCAACCTGCGCACCGCGCTTTATACCTGGTGCATTGCCCGCCATGCCGGCGGCAAGTTTATCCTGCGCATTGAAGACACCGACCAGAACCGTCTGGTGGAAGGCGCGGTGGATGTGATCTACAAGACGCTGGTGGACTGCGGTCTGGACTGGGACGAGGGTCCCGATGTGGGCGGCCCGGTGGCCCCTTATGTACAGACGGAGCGCCGGCATCTTTATCTGCCTTATGCCCAGCTTCTGGTGGAGCGCGGTCACGCCTATTACTGCTTCTGCGAAAAAAGCGAGGAGACGGCGGAGGGCTTTGAAAAAACGGAGGATCCCTGCCGGGAGCTCAGCGCCGAAGAAGTCCGGAAACGTCTGGATGCCGGCATGCCCTATGTCATCCGCCAGCGCATTCCCAGAGAGGGCAGCACCACCTTCCACGATGAGATTTTTGGCGATATCACTGCTCCGAACGAGGATCTGGATGACCAGGTTCTTATCAAGCGCGACGGTCTGCCTACCTACAACTTCGCCAACGTGATCGATGACCACCTTATGGGCATTACCCATGTGGTCCGCGGCTCGGAGTACCTCTCCAGCGCACCCAAGTATAACCTGCTGTACGAGGGCTTTGGCTGGGATGTGCCCACGTATGTGCATTGTTCTCCGGTCATGCGCGATGCCCACAACAAGATGTCCAAGCGTCACGGCGATCCCTCTTATGAGGATCTGATCGCCAAGGGCTACCTGACCCCGGCGGTGGTGAACTATGTGGCGCTGCTGGGCTGGTCGCCCCGGGGCGAACGGGAGAAATTCAGCATCGGCGAGCTGGCAGAGGCCTTTGAGATGAGCGGTATTTCCAAGTCGCCGGCCATCTTTGATATTGAAAAGCTGACCTACTTCAACAGTGAATACATCCGCGCCATGCGTCCGGAGGACTTTGCCGCAGCGGCAGAGCCCTACATCCGTCAGACGGTGAATAATCCCGCCATTGACCCGGCGGCCATTGCGGCTCTTCTGCAGCAGCGCACCGAGGTTCTGACGGACATTCCCGGGAAGCTGGGCTTCTTTGACGCTCTGCCGGACTATGACACCGAACTCTATATCCACAAAAAGTCCAAGACCGATAAGGAAAGCTCTCTGGAGATGCTGAAGGCGGCCCTGCCGGCTCTGGAAGCCATCGAGGTCTGGGATGACGAGCATATCCATGCCTGCCTGGTGGGGCTGGCAGAATCCCTGGAAGTGAAGAATGCCAAGCTGATGTGGCCGGTTCGCATTGCGGTCACCGGCACGGCGGTCACGCCCGGCGGTGCGGTGGAGATCTGCCGGATCCTCGGCCGGGAGGAGACGCTCCGCCGGATGGCCGACGGCATCGATCGTTTGGCATAATTTATCGAAAAAGTTTTCACCTCTTTCGGGCAAAATAGCCCGGAAGAGGTGTTTTTATATGCGTAAAAAGACAGCGATCCTGCTGATCAGTTTTCTAGGCGCCGTGGCGCTTGCTTCCAGTATTGTGGCGGTCACAAGCAGCCGGAAAGCGCAGCGGCTGGAATACTATGCCCGTGCCAGCTCTGAGCATGCCTTTGAAGAGCTGGTGGCGAGTATGTCAGAGCTCTCCAATGATCTGGAAAAAAGTCTGTATGTTTCCGATCCTCAGCTGCAAAGTGCGCTCTGTACCCAGGTTTACGGGCGCACGGTGGCCGCCCAGATGGCCATGGGTATGCTGCCCTATGAGGCTCATTCGCTGGAGCAGACGGCCGGTTTTGTATCACGGGTAGGGGATTATGCCAGCGTGCTGTCAAAAACAGTGAGCGGTAACGACGGCTACACACAGGAAGAACTGCAAAATCTCCAGAGTCTGTCGGAAACGGCATCCGAGCTTTCCCGAAGTCTGCAGGAGCTTCGCCTGCAGCTGAGCAACGGCACCATGCAGATGGATACGGCGCTTTTGGAAAACAGCATTGAGCCCGGCACCGAGGAAGCTGTCAGTCTGTCCAGCTCCATCGCGGATATTGAAAACGAGTTTCCGGAACTTCCCACCCTGATATACGATGGGCCTTTCTCGGATGGCATCCGCACCGATGCGCCCCGGCTTCTGGAAGGGGAAGAGACGGTCAGCGAGGAAAAGGCAAGGAGCGCGGCGGCCCGGGTGCTCTCGGTGGCAGAAAGTGATGTGAAATCCCTGGGCGAATGCGGCGGCGATATACCTTGCTGGTGCTTCACGGCCAAGGTTTACGGCAGTGATTATTCTGTGTATGTGACAAAGCAGGGCGGCTATGTGCTGTCGGTGCTGTGTGCCCGGACGCCGGGGCAGACCAGTTACTCGGTGGATGATGGGCTGGCCATGGCGGAACGCTTTGTGGAGAGCATGGGACTGGAAAATATGCGCCGAAGCTATCACATCGTTCAAAACGGTGTTCTGACGGTCAATTTTGAATATGAACAGGATGGCGTCCTTTGCTATCCCGATCTGGTAAAAGTGGGCATTGCGTTGGACAACGGGACCCTTATGAGCTATGACGCATCCGGTTATATCAGTGCTCATCGCCAGCGGGAGCTGCCGGAGGCACAAATCAGTGAGGAAGAAGCACGGGCCATTCTGGGGGATCCGCTCAGCGTGGACAGTACAAATCTGACGGTGATACCCATGGAGGGCGGCGAGGAAAAGCTGTGTTATGAGTTTGTATGCAGCGGCGGAGAGCACCGGTGCATTGTGTATATCAATGCTGTCAGCGGCGCGGAGGAAAGGATTCTGCTGCTGTTGGAAGACGAAAACGGAAGCCTGACGATTTAAGAGAAATTGCATTGACAGGAGAGCGGGCCGGGTAGTATTATGTAAAGTGCAGAAAAGTATGTTGCAAGCCCAGAAAGGGGACTTTTATGAGTATATTACCCGAAACCACCTGTGAACGCTGTCACCGGCGCTATTCTTCCGTTCGCATGAGCTGCCCTTACTGCGGGCACAAAAAGGAGAAGGAAGCGCGGCGGCCGGTTCCGGAGGCGGACAGCGCGGTCCGGGGGACAAGCGCCTCGGCCAGGACGGCGGAAAATCTGAACTGGCAGATGCTGTTCGGAACCATTTTGGTGATTGCCATTCTGGCGGTTGTCATTATTATTGTTTCCATTGGCGTTGGAAAGAATATGGAGGAAACAGCGGCTTTGAATCCGGTGGACCAGCAGCAGACGACCCAGCGGGGGGATGACAATCTTCCTGCGGCAGCCGCCACGGCTGTGCCGACGCCCACCATGTCGCCCACGCCTGTGCCTTCGGCTACGCCTGCGGTGTCCATGCTGTCCATTATGTTCCTGGGCAGCGACATGGAAGGCTTTACGGAGCAGGTGGGGGATGAGATCCAGCTGACGGCGCTGAAGTTCCCGGTGGATTCCACGGTGGAGGTTACCTGGAGCAGTACGGATGAAAATGTTGCTGTGGTGGACGATACCGGCCTTGTGACCCTGGTGGGAACCGGCAACTGCTATATTATCTGCTCTGCCGGCGGCATCGATGATCGCTGTCAGGTCATTTCCAACTATGGCTGATAAAAATCAAGAAGACGCGCCGAGAGGCGCGTCTTCTTCTGTTTTATAGAAGCGGGGAAAAAATTTTGATGAGCGAGCGCTGGATGCGGCTGGCCAGATTGTCTTTCAGGTCTTTGCGCAGGATGCGCCGGGATTGGGCCAGGGTGCGTTCAAAATCCTGCTGGACGGTATCCAGCACAGGATGCCCGCATATCCAGACGCCGTTTTCGAAATGATGCACCAGACTGCGGTAATCCAGATTGGCGGTGCCAAGGATGCCGCATCGTCCGTCTGCCAGGTAGGCTTTGGCGTGGATGAAGCCGGGGGTGTACGCATAGACTTCCACGCCGGCATCGATCAGCCGGGGGAAGAAGCTGCGGGTGATGAGAAAAATGAGCCGTTTGTCCGGGATGCAGGGCGTGATGAGGCGAACGCGAACGCCCCGCAAGGCGCAGTTTTCAATGGCGGAACACAGCTCGTTGTCTATGATGACATAGGGGGTCATCATGCATACGTCGTGCTCGGCCTGATTGAGCATATAAAGAAGCATGGTTTTGCTGACGCGGTGGCTGTACAGGGGGCTGGGGCCGTCGCCGTAGGGAATAACAAAGCCCTCTTCCGATGCTGTGTTTTGCGCTACATAGTAGGGATGGAAATTAAAGTCCGGTTCCGGGTCGTTTAGGGCGTAGTCGCTTAAAAACAGGGCGGTCATCTCGTTGACGGCTTCACCCTCCAGGCGGACACCGATGTCTTTCCACTTGCCGAACAGAGCGCGCTTGTTGATATACTCATCCGCCAGATTGATGCCGCCGGTATAAGCGCATTTCCCGTCCACGACAAGGATCTTGCGGTGGCTGCGGTTGTTGAATTCGCTGTTGGCATGGCCCCGGAGTCTGGAAAAGGGGAGCGCTTTTATGCCGTAAGAGCGAAGCGTTTTGTCGTAATCGCCGGGGAGCTTGAGCATGCAGCCGATGTCGTCATAAATGACCCTTACTTCCACGCCTTCCCGGACTTTCCTGCGGAGGATGCTGAGAATACTGTTCCAGAACAGACCCGGCTCCAGAATGAAGTATTCCAGAAAGATGAACCGCTGGGCGGCTTCCAGATCTTCCAGCATGGATGAAAACATAGCCTCGCCGGAGGGGAAATAACGCAGAAGGGTGTTTTCATACAGATGACTGCCGGCGGCGCGTCGGAGTACGCTGGCCTGTCCGGCGGCCAGGACCGACAGGCCTTTGAGCTTGTCCTGTGCGGCGCTGTCATCCTTTGTCGGCTGATTTTCCAGTACCTTGCCGATACGGGCCTTCTGTTTTCGTGTAAGCTGGCGGGAGTAGAACATGAAGTAAATCATAAAGCCTGCCACAGGAACCACCAGAACAAACAGAAGCCAGGGAACCTTGTAGTCCGGGTTATCGTTGGAGTTGACGATCCGAAGAACGCAGATGACCTCCATGGCCCAGAGCGCTATGTAGAAGTAGGGAACATAGCGGCCCAGCAGGATCACGGCGGCAATGGCGGCGGCGGTTTCCAGCACCACAAAGAACATGGCGAGCAGAAAACGCAGCGGAATATGACGCACCGGGCTGCGTCCGATGCGCTGACCGCTCAGCATTTGATACCGCTGCCTCATGGGATGCCTCCTTTGTGAATGATACAGGTATTATAACAGAATCCGGTTTATTTGAAAACAACAGGCCCTGAAACTTCCGTCTCAGGGCTTGCGGCATAAATGAAAAACAGCCACCGGATGGTGACTGTTTTCTTTGGTGGACGATACAAGACTCGAACTTGCGGCGGCCTGACGGCAAGCCGTCCGCCTCCGCGCCGGATCCGCCGCCAAAGGCGGCTCGAAGAGGTCACAAGTTCGAGGCGAAGAAACAGATAAAAAGAAAACAGTCACCGGATGGTGACTGTTTTCTTTGGTGGACGATACAAGACTCGAACTTGTGACCTCCCGCACGTCAAGCGGATGCGCTACCAGCTGCGCCAATCGTCCGTTTTTCAGCAAGAGTTATTCTAGCGTATTTCAAGGGAAAAGTCAAGGGTTAATTTTATTTTTTTCAAAACTTTTTCTGTTGACTTTGACGCTTTTTTGGCGGTGGTAAAAATCCATAGAAAATCGCTTTGGCAGGGCAAAAAAATGGTGATGTTGAATCGCCGAAATTCTTGACATTGCAAGATTTGACATGGTATTCTTGTTACGGTAAAAGTAAACAAAAGCTTTCTGATTCTGACGGTTTTAAGTGGAGCACCACATGGGTCAGGAAGCCCGATTCAGCCGACCGTCTGGGCGTACTTCATACAACATATGTGTGCAAGTGCGCCCTTATTTGTTTTTATGGAGGTTTGCAGATGAAGAAGGTAGGGATCATTATGGGCAGTACCAGTGATCTGCCTGTGGTCCAGAAGGCGGCCGATGTTTTGAAAGAATTCGGCGTGCCCTATGAAATGCATATCTATTCCGCCCACCGCACCCCCACCGAGGCCCGGGAATTTGCCCTGAAGGCTCGGGAAAATGGCTTTGGCGTTATTATTGCAGCGGCGGGTATGGCGGCCCATCTGGCCGGGGCCATGGCAGCGGGAACGACCCTTCCGGTCATCGGTATTCCCATCAAATCTTCTCTGGATGGCATGGATGCGCTACTGGCCACGGTGCAGATGCCTTCCGGCATCCCGGTGGCCACGGTTGCCATTGACGGCGCAAAGAACGCGGCCTATCTTGCCGTTGAGATTCTGGCTTTGAGTGAAGCGGCTCTGGCGGAACAGCTGGATGCCTACCGGGCCAAAACCGCGGCGGAGATCCTGGAAAAGGATACTCAGCTCAATTCCTGAAAGAAAAACTTGAAATAATTTGGAGGCAAAGCAATGGAACTTGTTTATACCGGTAAAACCAAGAATGTTTATGCCCTGGAAAACGGCAACTATCTGCTGAAGTTCAAAGACGACTGCACCGGCAAGGACGGCGTGTTCGACCCCGGTGAAAACAGCGTTGGTCTGACCATCGAAGGTGTGGGCGATGTGAACCTGCGCATGAGTATTTATTTCTTTGAAAAGATCAACGCCGCCGGCATCAAGACCCACTATGTCAGCGCGGATCTGGCCAACACCACCATGGAGGTGCTGCCTGCCAAGGTTTTCGGCAAGGGCCTGGAGGTCATTTGCC
>CAZSAX010000089.1:0-7518 GCA_964605075.1 uncultured Oscillospiraceae bacterium | reverse complement strand
TCCATCATGTTCAGCGCCACCACCATGGGCACATCCATTTCCAGCAGCTGCATGGTCAGATACATATTCCGCTCAATATTGGTTGCGTCAACGATATTGATGATCGCTTTCGGCTTTTCTTCCAGAACGAAATTTCGGGATACGATCTCTTCGCTGCTGTAAGGAGACATGGAATAGATGCCCGGCAGATCTGTCACGCAGGTCTTTGTGTAGCCCTTGATGGCGCCGTCCTTCCGGTCAACGGTAACGCCGGGAAAATTGCCCACATGCTGGTTGGCTCCGGTCAGCTGGTTAAACAGAGTCGTCTTTCCGCAGTTCTGGTTGCCCACCAGTGCATAAGTAAGCACGGTTCCCTCCGGCAGAGGATCCTCATCTTCCCGGGAATGGTAAATGCCGTCTTCGCCCAGACCCGGGTGATAGGCTTTGCCCGTGTCTTTGGCGCCTTCATGCCGGCGGCCGCGCTCCGGTATGGGATCAACCTGAATCTTATCCGCATCTGCCAGGCGCAGGGTCAGCTCATAGCCATGTATCTGAAGCTCCATAGGGTCACCCATGGGAGCCAGCTTTACAACGGTGACTTCCGCACCGGGGATCACTCCCATATCCAGAAAATGCTGCCGCAAGGCTCCTTGACCGCCTACATTGGTAATAACAGCACTTTGACCGACCGCGATCTCTTTTAATGTCATATGTACAGCTCCTTTTGGTCAATCAAGTTACCTTATTATATGACGCTTGTTCTGCATCTTCAACCGCCAAGCAGCACAAATATCGTAAACTCTGTCATTTCCCATCGTTCCTATACGCATCCTTACGCCATCTATCCGGACCCGCAAATTGTACCAAAAAACTGCCAGCGTGCGTTTTATCTCCCCGTCTTGCACGAAAGGACGGAAAGCGGATGCGTCCCCCGCACCTGACACCAGCGGCGAATGACATCCAGAATGGCCTCCACGCTCTCTTCCGTGCCCAGCATGCCGCTGTCCACGCCCAGATGATAATATTCCTGCCGGCCATATTCCCGGCCGGTAAAGTGTCGGTAGTGCTGCGCACGGGACCGGTCTGTGTTTTCCATCTGCCGTTTCGCCTCGGCGCGGTCCAGACCAAATTTCGCCATGGTGCGCTCAATGCGGGCATCCGGGCGGGCATGGATGAATATGCGGAAGCAGTTGGGGTCGTTGTACAGCACATAGTCCGCGCAGCGGCCCATGATCACACAGCTCTCGTTCCCCGCCGCGATCTGGCGGATAACCCTCGTCTGCGCCACAAAGAGCTGCTCCTCCGGCGAAAGAGCGCCGTTGGTCATGGCGTAGGCCGCATTTTTGAAATCATAGACGATCTCCCGTTCCATGTGCCGCTCCAGCTCCTCCACTTTGGCCAGAGAGATACCGCTCTGGGCTGACACCATTTCATTGAGCTGCTTATCGTAAAAGGTCACGCCAAGACGCTCCGCCAGGCGTTTGCCGATCTCATACCCTCCGGAACCGAACTCCCGGCCGATGGCAATGATGATCTTCGGTTTGCCGGACGCATCGGTGCCATAGCCCTCCATCGAGGCCCGGAGCGCGCGATCCACCTTGGTCTCCCGCTCCACAAACTTCAGCAGCGCATTCTGCCACAGCTTCTGCATCTGCTTCATAACAAAGCCCACCAGCAAAGCGCAGATAACCGTGCCCTCCCGCACCCCGACCAGCCGCCGGAAACACAGCAGGGACAGCAGCGCAGACAAAAGCACCAGCGAGCAGTCAAACACCGTCTTGCCGGAGCTCACAGAAAGCCCGGTTTTCCGGGCGATCGCCAAGCTCATTCCTTCCCCCGGCGTGGGCAGAATATTGGGGGACAGATACAGCATAACGCCCGCCGCCACCAGCGGTACGCTGCACAGAAGATACAGCATCTGCACCGCATAGCTCCCCGGTTCCGGCAGAAAGCCCAGCATGACGGTGGCCAGGTTCACCAGCCAGCCAAACAAAAAGGAAGCGACCAGCTGCAAAAGCATCTTCGGCCTGAAATCCTTCCCAAGAATCAGAAGCTCAACAAGAATATAAAAACAATAAACCGCAATGGTGCAGTTGCCCAAATTGACCCACTCCGGCGCGTTTTCCGCCCGTCCGATCTGATACAGGACATTGGCCAGTGACCCCACCGGACTCACGCCCAGATCCGATTTTGCGGAAAAGACCACGCCCATGGCCATGCAGTACAGGCCCGTCAGATATACAAACAGTCGCTTGGCCCATAAGGCGGCAAGCTTTCGCTTCTTTTCTTTCATATTTTACACCCCGCTGAACGCCGCGCGTCAATAGATTATTTTGATTATATGATAAATATAATCTATCAGTTTGTCAACTTTTTTATCTTCCGGAAATCTAAAAACGGAGCTCCACAACGGTCAAAAAAATGAACCGTTCTGTCCAAAAAACTTTCCAACTCTATTTTTGAGGTGTATAATGAAAGTGATCTGCACAAAGGCGGACGGACATGGCAGCGCTGCTGTTGGCGAAAGACAGACTTTTGTTCGGGCCGTACTTTTGATATAATAAAAGCATCTCAAAAAAGGAGGACACATTATGAAACTCGCAAGAATCCTGTCTGCACTTCTGGCTTTCACCCTGCTTTTCACCGGCGGCGCGCTGGCCAGCAGCGAGCCGGGCCATCCGGAGTACGCAGAAGAGAACCAGACAGCCCAGAAAGGGGCCATCGTGCTCACTGGCTCCTCCCTGTGCGAATGGTTTCCCATTGATGAGATCCTGGCTGAGACCGGTGATGATTTCGTGATCTACAACCGGGGCTACGGCGGCTATGTAATGACCCAGCTCATGGAAGTGCTGGACACCGCCGTCATTGATCTGGCGCCGGCCGCCGTATTCATCAACATCGGCACCAACGACATTGACCGACTCAGCGAAGAATACACCATCGAAGACATGATGACAAACTACGGTGCGATCCTTGACCGCATCCACGAAGAAGTCCCCGGCTGCCAGATCTATGTTCTGGCCTATTATCCCTGCACCCCCAACACCGGTGTCGGCCAGATCCAGCGCACCCTGGAGCAGATCCTGGAGGTCAATGGATATGTGGAGACCATGGCGGAAGAACATGACTGCATTTATCTGGACATCAACGCCCCGCTGCAGGATGAGACCGGTCATCTGAAAGACGAATACGCCGCCGACAGCATCCACCTCACTGACGAGGCCTATCGGGTCATTTATGAGAGCCTGCGGCCCTATTTTGAGGCCGTTGTGAACGGCAGTTCCGCCGAGCCTTCCGGTGAAGCATCCGAAGAGGCTTCCGGCGAGATCGAGGCCATGACCATGCCTGACGGCTCCATGCCGCCCGATCCTCCCGCAGACCTTGCCCCCGGCGAAGAGCCTCCCGGGGGATTCGGCGGCGGCTCTCTGGGCGCGCCCCTGTAATTCCTTCCGGAACGATGCTGCCAAGACCGAGGGCAATCGCCGGGAGGAAGACTCCACCGATGACAATCATCAGACCAATATAACATTCAACCGCAATAATGCCGACTGGTTCTTCCCGCCGGCATTACTTTTATTTACTCCATGTTCCTGACTTCGTATCTCTGGTTCTTTCAAGGATCTCCATATCCATTTTTCATTCAATACGAAAACCGTATGCGTCAGCCGGACAAAAACACTTCTGTGCGCCTTTCCAAAGAACTAAAGTATGACGGATTTGGTATCGAAGTGGACGGCGAGGAAATCGCTTCTTCCTACTATACCACAGAACCCGGAAGCACCATTATCACCTTGAAGCAGTCCTTCTTGAAGCGGCTGTCCACCGGAGAACACACCATCACGGTACTTTATGAGGATGGCGCAGCCTCCGGCACATTCAAGATCCTGGCTGAATCCACCGTTCCGGCCACCGGAGACAACAGCAATATCACGCTTTGGTGCGGTGTACTGTGCGTAAGCACGCTGGGTCTGGTGGTCCTTCTGGCAGACCGCAAGAAAAGAAACCTCACCAAGTAAAAAATCCACCAAAACAAGAAACAGGGGCGATGACGGAAAAAAACCGTCATCGCCCCTGCCCTTTCCCTTTACAGCAGAGCAAAAGGGTAAAGACCATATGGCCACATGATTCTTTGATAATCACGCTACCTAAGCCGTGCACTCTTGACCATATTATTTAAAAGATCTTGCCGTTTGGCACAAGGCAAACTCAATCCACCAGAGATGCGTAACTGTTGTCGTTATCCAGGGTCTCATAGGGTTCCGGCCAGGGACAGGTATTCCGGGGCTTTTCCAGCACCGAATAGGGCATGTGCATGGGGCCGGGGTCCGTCACGGGAGGGGGATCGCCCAGGGTGGGCGGAGCCGCTTCCACGGGATTGGGGTCAGTGAGCCGTTCATACTCCCCGCGAGCCCAGTCAAACATGTCCATGCGTGTAAGGATATCGGGGCACACGTGCTCATGCAGGTATTTCCATTCCCCGTCCTCCAGCACGAAGTCGGAGCCATAGCGCTCCCAAAGGACGTTGCAGTAGGGGTGACCGTCATCGGTGAGACGGGAGTGAATGACGCCGGGGGTGATAAACGAACCCCGGGCACTCTGCCCGTCGGCCGCCACCTCAATCACATCCGTGACAAGCGTATGGACGCTGGCTTCCATAAGAGGCCGGGGATCCTTGCCGCCCACTTCGGGGTAACGCTCAAAGATATTCAGCCAGTTTTCAAAGCACATCTTGTCATACTGGGTCACGGAGCCGAACCACACCTGGTCGCCGCCCCGCATACGTCCGAAAGCGTGGGCCCAGGCGGCGTTTTTGTTCATGGCCCAGATGTTGTCCCACTCGCCGGTGGCATCGGCGCGGCCGTGATAATAGGTGTGCCGGGCTTTCACATTCTCAACCTCCTGGGAGGCCGCCGCGTTCATAATCCGCTGATGCAAAGAGAGTTCTTTCACTTGTAATTTCTCCCTTCTTTCGCGCCGTAGTGTTTTCCCTTGGGGGGCTTCCAGCCCTCAGGGCCATAGCTGATGTCATCGGAAAATGTCCAGTAGGGCTCCGGCATGGCCGGATAATCGTCCCACCAGTTGAAGGTGCCGTCGTGACAGAGGCATTCCACCGTGGGCTTTCCAAACTCCACCATAACAGGGTCCGTCTCATAATTGGGATAGGGATCCTGCTGGCTGTAGTCGGTGCCGGCCTCGCAGACCAGATCCACCGCCGCGATAAAGTGCCAGATCTTCCACTTGCCATCCTCTTTGATGAAGTCAAAGCCGATCTTCTCCGGCATCCAGAGGGCTTTGGCGGTGCCGTCGCCGTTGGCTTCGGTCTCCTGGGCGATGGAATAGAAAAGGCCCTTGGCGGTCTTGCCGTCCCCGGCCAGCTCCACAAGTCCGGTGCTGGCGGGATGGAAGGCGAGATAGCCCGCGCCGTGCTCCTTCCCATACCAGGCACGGATGTTATCCATGCCCACATACCAGCCGATGTTCTTGCCGAAGGAGGCGGTCTTCTGGTTTTCAGGGTCTTTGACCCACAGTTCATCCAACTCACGCTGGCGCCAGTCGTTGGCGATGTATACGCCACGCCTGTAAACAAGCTTTTTGATCTCTTCGATGTCCCACACGCGGCGGATCAGTTCGTCGTCCGTATAATCCTTTTTATACATATCCGTTCCTCCTTTCACACCGCGTAGCTGAAGGTATCAGCAAAATGCTCATAGGGTTCAGGGATGGCAGGGGCGCAGGTGACGGGCCGATCCGGGGTGTAATAGGCGCGAACCGTCATGACCTCCGTGTAAGCGGGGTAAGCAAAGTCCCGCAGGGGCTCAAACTCCGGCAGGTCGGGGTATTCCACCGCAGTCTTTCCCCAGCTCTGGCCGCAGGTACAGTCCACGTCATTGAGATACTGCATATGCCAGATCTTCCAGCCGTCCATCTCCCGGACAAAGTCCACCGCAAACCAGCCCAAGGTCCAGTGGGCCCGGGGGCCGCAGGTCTCCACATCGTTCCGGGCGCCCTGGCAGTACCACAGGCCCTTGGCGGTCTCACCGTCCCCGGCGACTTCAATAATGGGGCAATACATGGGCATCACCTTAAAAGGGCCGATGCCGTAAATTTCCTCCTCGGTCATGCCGCCCAGACGTTCGGGAAACCGCTTCTGCAGCAAAGATGCCACCAGGGCATTGCGATTCCGGCAGGCTTCATAATATCCCTTCACGGCTTCAACGCCCCGATACACGCCATCGTTGAAAGCCAGCGTGGGTTCCTGGCTGCTCCAGAAGCGCTCAAAAAGCTCCTGCTCCCGGTTGAGGATGACAATGTTGGCGTATTTGCCCATCAGATTCTTGATGGCGCGCTGATCCTCCCACCGCTGCGTGAGCTGTTCGGTCGTATACATATCCGTTCCTCCTTGCGTTCCGGGGCTGGTTTTTCTGTCCCCGGCTTATTTTCACTGTATCACCACAGGTCCGTTTTCCGCTGTATAACGCCAGGTCTCCGGCCCGGTTTTTTCCACCCGCAGATCACAGGGAACGCTTTGGGTGGGATCGGGATGATCCTTCCAAAGATCATAAAGCTTCGGCAGGAATACCGGCCAGCGGGCGGCCTCATATTCTCCGTGGTCCGTGGCCGAGGGGGGGATCAGCTCGGCTGTCGGGTCTTCGGCCAGCATTTCCAGCACAAAAGCCGGCGGCTCGCTGATGTGAGGATTCATTACCGCAGCCGTGCTGTGCACACAGCCCCCGGGCACATCCTGCCACATATGGACAGTCATGTCCACAAACTCGCCCCTGGCATTGAACACGCCTTCCACGATCACATGCTCCAGCGCCTCCGTAAAGGGAAACCAACTCAGTTCCAGGCGGTTGATCTGGATGCCGTTGCCGCCGAACACCGCCACGCCCTCCCCCACAGACTCGGAAATCATATGAGCGGAGTTCACAAAGCCGTATTTCCAGGGCTCCCGCACCCAATTGAAACGCTTGTGAGAGCCGGGAGCCCAAAGGTAATAGCCCTTTTCCATATTGGCCCACCACCAATCCAGCATGGCGGCCGTGACTCCCGGCAGAAAATGCTGACAGGGAGCGTTGAGGACCCATCCCTTTTCCCTGGCCATGGTGTTGAGCTGCAGTTCCGGCAGAAGCGGCTCCGGCCTGGCCAGAGGCTCATAGGGCAGCAGAGGTACATGGATGTTTTCCTTAAAGGGCATATAAGTCTGCCCTGCATTGGCATTGTAACTCATGGAATATCTTCCTTCCTCAAATTTGCGCCTTATTTCTCTCCGGCAGGCTTGGGCCGATAAGGTTCCACGGGGCGTGGCGCAAACTTGTTGACCTCTTCCCCTGCCTCCACCTTTTTAAACCAGTCAAAGGGCTTGGTGCGGAAGCCTTCCCAGACCTCATGGGTGGGCGCCTGCTGCATCCAGGGATAGGTATAACGCCAGTCGTTGGTCTGGCTGATATATTTTTCGTCCTGCTGGCCGGAATGCACGTCGCCCATCTCACCGGCGGCAATGCGCAGCAGAGAGCCGTACTGCTCGGAGACGGTGTG
>CAZSAX010000088.1:0-7589 GCA_964605075.1 uncultured Oscillospiraceae bacterium | reverse complement strand
AGCTTGGCGCAGAGAACGTCGATGTGCATATCGCCGGCGCCGGAGATGACCTGCTGATGGGTCTCGGCGTTAAGAACGACGGAGAAAGAGGGATCTTCCTCACCCAGACGGGAAAGACCCTGGGCGACCTTGTCGTCCTGGCCCTTGACCTTGGGAGCGATGGCCATCTGATAGCAGGGGGTATCGAAGTTGATGCCGGGCAGAGCCTCCACAGCGCCGGCGGCGCAGAGGGTATCGCCGGTCTTGGTGTCGTTCAGCTTGGCAACAGCGCCCAGATCGCCGCAGTTGAGAACGGGGACCTCGGTGTTCTTCTTGCCCTGCATGACATAGATGTGGCCCATCTTCTCGGCGTTGCCGGTGCGGGCGTTCACGAGAGACATATCGCCGCTGACCTTGCCGGCCACGACCTTGAACAGGGAGAACTTGCCGAACTGGTCGGAGATGGTCTTGTAGAACACGAGCTTGGTGGGGGCGTTGGGATCCAGCTTTTCGCCGCACTCGCGGGGGCGGGGGAACACAGACACCATGGCGTCCAGAAGAACGCGGGTGCCCAGGCCGGTGAAGGCGCTGCCGCAGTACACGGGGCAGAGGCTCTTGTCGGTGACGGCTTCCACCAGGGCGCCGGAAATCTCCTCGGGGGAGAGGGTCATTTCCTCGAAGTACTTGTCCATCAGCTCTTCGCTGGTCTCGGCAGCGGCCTCAGCCAGCGCGGTGTAGAGGTCTTCCAGACGGTCGTTCATATCGGCGGGCACGGGGATCTCCACGCGCTTGCCGCCGTCGATTTTGTAGGCCTTCTTGGTGATGACGTCCACGATGCCGATGTACTTCTCGCCGTCCTTGATGGGCATGTTCATGGCGCAGACGCTGTTGCCCAGGGTGGCGCGCAGGGCGTCGAGGGTGGCGTCGAAGTCAGCGTTCTCTTCGTCCAGCTTGGAGATATAGATGGCACGGGGCAGATCAGCGTCGTTGAGGTAACGCCAGCTCTTCTCAGCGCCGACGTTGCAGCCTTCCTTGGCACCGACAACGATCACGCCGATGTCGGCCACGCGAAGGGCCTGACGCACTTCGCCGGCGAAATCAAAGAAGCCCGGCGTGTCGAGAAGATTGATTTTATGATCCTGCCAGACCAGGTTCATAGCAGCGCAGGAGATCGAGATCTTGCGGCGGATCTCCTCCGCGTCAAAGTCGGAAACGGTGTTGCCGTCCGTGACCTTACCCATACGGTCGGTCATGCCGGCGACGGAAAGAATGCTCTCCGCGAGGGAGGTCTTGCCGTTGCCGCCGTGGCCCAGCAGACAAACGTTACGGATCTGTTTGGTGTCGTAGCTCATGTGGTCCTCTCCTTGTTTGTTATCTTAAAAAACTTTATTTTTTTAAATCAATTCACACGAATATGAATTATACACTATTATTAAATTCTTGGCAATAACTATTTTAGCGGTACACCCAATAGGCCGCGGCCACAGTGGGCAAGGTCCAGAGCAGCATATATCCCAGGAGACGCCCGGCGCTCATGGCGTTGATGCCGGTGCTGCGGCTGATGAGGAAGATCAGCAGCATGCCCAGCACGGAGCAGACGATGGACAGGGCTGTGCTGAGGCGGCTGGCATTATAGAGCTTCCGGCCGCGTTCGGCGGCTTCCACGGCGCAGTGGATCCCGCTGTTGACAAGAATGGCTGCGGGGGCGGTACGGGACTGGCTCAGACTGCCGGACAGGCGGCAGCGCTCCCGGAAGGAAGGAAATTCAAAGTTGATGGCCGGGATGCGAAACTGCTTTTCGATCATCAGGGGGCTGATGTTGAAGTCCCGGATAGCGAAAATGGGCTGGGTGCGGCCTCGGGTGAGGATGCGAAGGGCCTGCTGAACGCCCTTGAGCGGCGTGTAGCGCAGGCGGATCACGGCAGCGAATTTACCTCCAAAGGCCACGCAGATGCCGTTTTCCGTGTTGAGATTGCGGTGGGGCCGGATGCCGTTGAGATTCATGAAGCCGGCGGAGCCGATGCAGACGTTTTCGTTGTTGATATAGCCGGAAAGACCGCCGCCGTCGTGATATTTCAGACCTTCCACCTTCAGGATGGGATAGCCCTTGTGCTCCATGAGCTTGTCAAAAGCGTGCAGGGAACTGCAGCCCGCGGCAGCCAGGAGGCTGACGGCGTAGGTGACCACCTTGTCCCGCATCTCCGCCGACTCGCTGAGCAGCTCGATGCTGTCAAGGTCGATGGTGCCGGCGGGGAACATATCGGTGTCCGTGACCAGCATGCGGCGGTGTTTTCCGATCTCCTCGCAGCCGGCCCAGCCGGCGATGGCGGCGCCGCTGCGGCGCAGACGGAGCACGGCAGCCAGGTAAGAAAGACAGAAGCAGAGGAAAGAGGAAAACGCGCTGGCAGCGGAGAGATAGGCCGACAGGCTGTGCGCGATGCTTTTCCAGTCGCCGCCGATGCAGCCGATCACGGCCAGCAATACGGAAAGCCCGGCAAGAACAGGGGCGGCAACGGTATAAACACGGCGGCTCAGATCCGGTTCCTCGCTGCGGCGGACGATGCCTTCGGTTTCCCGGTCGCAGCGGCACAGGGCCGAAAGTCCGAGTTCCTTGTTTTCCTCCGCAGCCAGAATGCTGAAGCCTTTGGCTTTGGCTGCCGTGCCAAAATTCAGTGCGGAGGCGTAGCAGAACATCCGCTCGCTCCACAGAGCGGCCAGGAGAGAGAAGGCGCCCAGCGCACAGTAGGGAAGAGCTTCGGCCACGCTGAACATCACAAGCAGCGCATCCGCTGCGCTGACGGCGCAGCTCAGGACGGCCAAAGCCTCCATGCCGAGGCGAAGGCGGAAGAGCTGGCGTATGCCGGCGGTAACGATATCAAGAGCGGCCATCATAACGCTGAGCATGAGAACCAGACACACGGCGGCACGAAGGCCGGTGTTCCGGCCAAGCTGACCGGCCATGGGCAGTCCAAAGCTCAGCCAGGCCAGGATCAGACAAAGGAACAGGGCGATCAGCAATCGGAGAAGCAGCGTTCGATGCTGACCGGCGTAATACCGTGCGGCCTTGGCGGGTGGAAGCTCCGGCGTTTCCCGGATGATCTCCGGGGCCGGCCAGGACGCAGCCTCCTGCTCCCGAAGCTCCTTTCGGGCGGTCAGGGTGGCAAAGTAGCGCACAAAGGGGGCCTTGACCTTTTCCCAGAACGGAGAAACGGGGCGGGGGGTCTTTCCGGTGACCGGTTCGCTGTCGTCCGGCAGCACATCTCCGGGCGGTGCCTCCTCTGCGGTGGCTTCAGTCTTTTTCTTCCGGCGGCTGCGGCGCTCCGGCCGGACACGGCCGGCATCCCTGGCGGCCACGCGGCGGATGAAGCGGGATTCCAGTTCCTCCTCATCCTCCTCTGACTGCGGCCGGGAATCCAGGATGCGGGGGGCGGGCTCATCTACCCATTCCTGTTCTTCTTCGGGCTCCTCTTCCGGGACGGCTTCGGTGTCCGAAACGGAGGAAAAGACCCTGGTGGCGTCATCGGATCCGGAGGCTGTGACGCTGGCGGGCTCTTTGCTGACGGAGGAGACAACGGTTGTCTGAGCAGCATTATCCGGCTTGTCGCTGTGATAGATGATGCTGCGGATCATCTCGTCAAGATCGTAGTCGGGCAGGTCAACAGCATGCACGAAATCAGGCTCAGGCGGTTTGGCCTGAACCGGTTCGGGCTGATTCTCCAGGGAAAAGTCCCCGAAATCGGGGAATTCGGGGTAAAACTCGTCTTTAGCCATGGCTGCGCTGTCTCACGATCTCATAAAGGAGGATGGAAGCGGCGGCGGAGGCGTTGAGGGAGTTTACCTGGCCGTGCATGGGGATGCTGATGACAAAGTCACAGTTTTCCAGCACCAGACGGGAGATCCCGGCGCCTTCGGAGCCGATGACAAGACACACAGGGCCCTTGAGATCGGTTTTCCACAGCGGCGCGTTGCCGTTGGCCTCCGCACCATAGACCCAAAGACCATGGTCCTTGAGTTCCTTGAGAGCGGCGGGGAGGTTGGCTACCCGGGCCACGGCCATGTGTTCCAAGGCGCCGGCGCTGGCCTTGTCCGCCGTGGCGGTGAGGCCGGCAGCCCGGTGCTTGCCGATGATGACGCCGTGGGCGCCGGCACACTCGGCACAGCGGATCACGGCCCCCAGATTCCGGGGATCCTCAATGCCGTCGCACAGGACAACAAAAGGATCCTCGCCCCGCTGGGCGGCAATGGCAAGAATGTCCTGCACGCTGCAATAGGCCCGGGCCGCGGCCACGGCGATCACGCCCTGATGGGCGTGGGTCTGGCTCATGGCGTCGAGCTTGCGGCGGTCGCACTCGGTAACGGTCACGCCGGCATTTTTCGCCGAAGAGGCGATGAAAGCGAGGGCCTTATCGGCCGAACCGCGGACAAGGAAGACCTTGTCCAGCGCACGCCCCGCGCGGATCGCTTCGATGACTGCGTTTTTTCCTTCGATAATGTTTTCATCCATAGTCATATTCATACAAAATAAAGTATAGCACGAATGTTGGCGAATGGAAAGAAAAATGTTTGCTGGACAGAGAAGGGAAAAAGGGGTAATATACATGTGAGGTGCTATGCAATGAAAAAACTTATGAACAAAATCGACCGCTTCTGCTGGCGGCACCCGAACTTCGGTATCCCCAATCTGATGATTTATGTGGTCATCGGCACGGCCATTGTCTGGCTGTTTACCATGATGGATACCACGGAAACCCTTTCGTATTACCTTTACTTCAACCCGGCGCTGTTTTGCCGGGGGCAGGTCTGGCGGCTTGTTACGTACATCATCATGCCCACAAGCTCCAGGCCGCTGATGCTTTTGATCCAGCTTTATTTTTACTACTTTATCGGATCGAGCCTGGAGCGGGAATGGGGCAAGGGCCGCTTCACCATCTACTACTTCATGGGCATTCTGCTCACGGTCCTGTATTCGCTGATCGTGTACTGGATCACCGGCTATGCTTACAGCGTTTCCGCTTCCTACATCCACCTGTCCATGTTCTTTGCCTTTGCCACGCTCTGGCCGGAACAGAAGGTCCTGCTGTTTTATTTTATCCCCGTAAAGATCAAGTGGCTGGGCATTGTGGATGCCGTCTTTTTTGCTCTGAGCACGATCCTGAGCCTGGTGGCGGGGGATGTCATTGGGGCGCTGCTGCCGCTGGTGGCGGTGGCAAACTATCTGATCTTCTGCGGTGGCTGGCTGTTTGATTATCTTCGGCCCTCCCGTGCCCGTCAGAAGGCCCGCACCATCGAATTCAAGGCGGCGGCCCGCCGCACGCAGGAAACTCAGCGTCAGCAGGGTTACAGCCGCAAGTGCTCTGTCTGCGGCCGTACCGACGCCAGTCATCCGGAGCTGGAGTTCCGCTATTGCAGCCGGTGCCAGGGCTATCACTGCTTCTGCATCGACCACATCAACAACCACATTCATTTTTCTGAGTGATTTTGGCCTCCGCCAAACAAACTGATAAACAGGAGGGACTCTCCTCATGAATCGTAAAACCGAGCTTTGGACCATTTTGAAAATGGTTCTGATCGCGGCCTTGGTGCTTTGCCTGGCACTGATCTGCATGATGACACGCAATATCGGGCTCTGGAAAGAGGAGCAGCGGCAGCAGGAGCAAGCCGCCATTGCGGCCGCGGCCCTTGCAGCGGCTCAGGCCACGCCGGAGCCTGCGGCGGAGCCGGAGTCCACCGCTACACCCGAGCCCACGGCGGCACCGGAGCCCACGCCGCTGCCGGAATTTGAGCCCATGGCAGTGGAGGAAACGCTGCCGGAGAATATGATCCAGGAAACCTTCATCATGATCAATGATCAGGAGGTGGATTCTTATACGGCGTCGGAGGAGAATTTTATTGACTTCAGTACCGGCGATGCTTACACACAGGTGGACGGCATCGTCTGCTTCCGGGGCAATAACTTCCGGGATACGGGAAGCTATGGCACCGCGGAGTTGGTGAACCGGGAATTCGGTGAATACTGGAGCGTTTCCACCAGCGGGCTGTCGGACATCAACGGCAACTACTGGACCGGAAGCGGATGGACCGGGCAGCCCCTGGCGGTGGAATGGCCGGCCGAGACCAGGCAGATCATGAATATGTACGATTGGGCCAAGGAAAAAGAGGGGCTGGTGGAAGTTATCTATGCCACGCTGGACGGCTGTGTCTATTTCCTTGACATGGAAACGGGCAGCGAGACCCGGGCGCCGCTGGATCTGGGCTTCAGCTTCAAGGGGGCCGGTGCGCTGGATCCCCGGGGCTATCCCATTCTTTATCTGGGCGGCGGTTTGACCAATGCCAACGGCGGCACGCCCCGCATCATGGTTATCAGCCTCATTGACGGTGAGATCCTGTATGAGATCGGTGCCAACGACACCTTTGCGCCCCGCTGGTGGTTTGCCTTTGATGCGTCGCCCATGGTGGACGCGGAAACGGACCAGCTTATTTACCCCACGGAAAGCGGACTTTTGTACATCATCAAACTCAATACCCAATACGACGAGGCTGCCGGGCATCTGAGTGTTGACCCCAGCCAGGTGATCAAGTGGAAATACCGCGCCGAAAGTGCGGATAACTACCGCTATGGCGTGGAGGCCAGTCCGGTGATCTGGCGCGGGCACGCCTTTATCGCGGATAACAGCGGCGATTTCTTCTGCCTGAACCTGAACACCCTGGAGGTGGAGTGGTGTACCGATCTTCTGGATGACACCAACTGCACCCCGGTGCTGGAACTGGATGAAAACGGCCATCCGTATCTCTATGTAAGCACATCCTTCCGCTATGGCCTGCGGGCGTATTACAATGTGGAGGTTCCGGTGTGGAAGATCGACGGTGTGACCGGCGAGACGATCTGGGAGACGTCCTATTCCTGCTATACGGAAGAATCCTTTTCCGGCGGCTCTCAGGCCAGCTTTGCGCTTGGCAAGGGAAGTCTTGATGGCATTCTGTATGTGGCCATGGCCCGTCATCCGGATCCGGGCACCGGGCTGCTTCTGGCGCTGGACACGGAGACCGGGGAAGAACTCTGGACCTTTGAAAGCGGCTATGCGGCGTCTACGCCCACCAGCTTCTATGATTCCGAGGGAAACGGCTACATCCTTTATACCAGCAGTCTGGACGGGTCCATGTATCTTCTGGAGGGGTTGACCGGAAAGTTGTTGGACAGCTTCTATTTTGGCGTAACCATGGAAGCCAGTCCCATCGTCTATGAAAACACGGTGATTATCGGCACCAGAATGTACGATCTGTATGGGATTGAGCTGACCTGATAAAAAATTTTTAAAAAAGTCAAAAAAAGACTTGCACTTTTTTCGATGCTGTGCTAATATGTCATAGCGCTTTGATTGCACAGCATCATATCCGGGTGTGGCGAAGTTTGGTATCGCGCCTGAATGGGGTTCAGGAGGCCGCTGGTTCAAGTCCAGTCACTCGGACCAAAAGACAAGTTCCGAAAGGAGCTTGTCTTTTTTTATTTCCGGCCTTGTGAACCAGCGGCCTCCGCCATTGAATCGGCCGCCGGTCAGGCGGGCGCGGAGCGCCGAAGCCTGACCGCTGGTTCAAGTCCAGTCACTCGGACC
>CAZSAX010000087.1:0-7663 GCA_964605075.1 uncultured Oscillospiraceae bacterium | reverse complement strand
ATGTGTTCCTTGTGGCTGACACCGAAGCGCTGCTCCTCGTCCACGATGAGAAGGCCCAGCTTTTTAAACTTCACGTCCTTCTGCAGAAGCCGGTGGGTGCCGATGACGATGTCGCAGCTGCCCTCTTCCAGCTCCCGCAGGCAGCCCTTCACCTGGGCGGGGGTGCAGAAGCGGGACAGCAGACCAATCTTCACGGGATAGCCGAAAAACCGGCTGGTGGCCGTTTGAAAATGCTGCTGGGCCAGCACCGTGGTGGGCACCAGAATGGCAGCCTGATAGCCGTCCAGCACACACTTCATCACGGCGCGCAGCGCAACTTCCGTCTTGCCGTAGCCCACGTCGCCGCAGAGCAGGCGGTCCATGGGCACGCTTTTTTCCATATCTTTTTTGATCTCGGCGATGCAGCGGAGCTGATCGTCGGTCTCCTGATATTCAAAGGCGTCTTCAAACTCCGTCTGCCAGGGGCTGTCCGGGGCAAAGGCGTGGCCCTGGGCCTTCTGGCGGGCGGCATAAAGCTGAATGAGTTCCCCGGCCATCTCCCTGGCGGCGGCCTTGGCCCGGCTGCGGGCCCGGGCCCAGTCGGAGCCGCCCAGGCGGGAGAGTTTCACCGGCTTATCCTCGCCGGCGCCGATGTATTTGGTGACAAGATCCAGCTGGGTGGCCGGAACATAAAGGCTGTCCGTGCCGGCATAGCAGATTTTTACGAAATCCTTTTCCGCCCCGTCCACCGGCATGCGGAAAATGCCGGCAAAGCGGCCGATGCCGTGGACCTCGTGAACCACCAGATCTCCCACGGAAAGATCCTCATAGCTGCCAAGCCTTGCGCCGGCGGGCACCGCCCGCTTCCGCCTGGTGGTGCGAAGGCCTTTTTTGGCGATCTGGGTGTCCGTGAGCAGGGCCAAACGGATCTGGGGGTATTCCAGGCCCGCGGAAAGACTTCCCACCGACACGGCGCAGCGGCCGGGCTCCGGCAGCTGTTCCAGCGCTTCGTCCAGGTATGCGCCCGGAATGCCCTTGTCCTGCAGGATCTGCAAAAGGGCTTTGGCTCTTCGGCTGTCCGAGGCCAGGATCACGCAGCGGTAATCGCCCCCCAGCCAGTGGGCCACGTCCTGGGCCGCGGTCTCGGCGCTGCCGCCGTAAGAGGGCAGCTGCCGGGCCTGAAGGCCCAGCATGGTTTTGGGCTCCACGGGATAACGGCCCACGGTGATGGAATCGGCCATGACCAGGGCAAAGTCCTGCAGGCGGGAAAGAACTTCTTCCCAGTCCTGCCAGAATTCCGCGATCTTTCCCCAGAGCATGCCCCCTTCCACCAGCAGGCGCATATCCTCCGCTGCCTGCCTGAGATGGGCTTTGGCCCGCTCGGCGCATTTGCCGGGCTGGTCCATGACCAAAAGGGCATCCGGGGGCAGATAGTCCAGAACGGTGGCAAATTCGGGATAGATCAGCCCCATATAGCGGTCCGCCGCGGGAAGCAACGGCCGGTTTTCCAAACCCTCGGCGTCTTTGTCCAGATTGGCGCAGAGCTTTTCTGTGCCCCGCCGGGCAGAGAGCTTTTGGGACAAAAGCCGCAGGCTGCGGATCAGCCCCGCCTTGCCGCCCTCCGCCAGGGAGGGAAGGGTCTCCGCCGCCGGCACGATGCGCAGCTTCCTGACGGAAGCGCTGCGGCGCTGGCTGGAAACGTCGAAGCGGGCCATGCCGTCGATCTCGTCGCCCCAGAATTCCAGACGGACCGGATCGCTGTCCGAGGGGGAGAAAATGTCCAGGATGCCGCCCCGGCAGGCAAACTGCCCCGGTCCCTCCACCTTGTCCGCCGGCACATAGCCGGCCCGGACCAGGGCGTCCTGCACATCCTCAATGGCGATGCTCTGCCCCTCCCGGAGGCTGAAGGCCGCCCGAGACAGCGCAGACGGCGGTATGGCGCGCTGCAGCAGCGCCGGCACCGTGATGACGGTGACGGCGAAATTTTCGTTTAAAAGGCCGTCCAGGGCCGCCAGACGCCGCTGTTCGGTCTGACGGGACACCGTTTCGGCGTCATAAAAGGCCAGATCCCGGCCCACCACCACGCTCACGTCTTTGTCCAGAAAGGCCCGGAGATCGGCGGCCATAGCCTCTGCTGCAGTCTCATCCGGGCAGAGCATGACAAGGGGCCGCTCGGTTTCCAGATGCAGAGCGGCGGCCAGATGAGCCCGGTGCACTGGGCTCAGACCCGACACCAGAGCAGGCAAATGACCCCCTTCCACCCGGGCGGGGAGGGGGTTCACAGATTTATTTTCCAGAATGGAAAGCGTTATTGTTTTCAATTTCCTTACCTCTGGGGCCATTTTACCTTTCCCCCCGCAGCATTGCAAGGCTTTGAGGAAAATTCTTTCCACAGACCGCAACTTTATTGTTGAAAAATATTTAATATAGTATTATAATATTTCTATTATAGAATAAGTATATTGCTAAATTTCTGTTTTACTTAAAAAGAAAGTAGGACTGTCTATGAATTCAATCAACGACGTCTGGAAAAGTGTCATGGACAAGATGGCTGAGGAGCTTACCTCCACGGCCCTGAACACCTGGTTCGCCGACTGCCAGCCCGTGGAGATCGACGACAAGCGCCTGGTGCTGCAGACCAGCTCCGAGTTCAAGCGCAACATCATCTCCCAGCGCTACAGCGACATTATCAAAAGCGTGATGAGCGATCTGTTCAGCTGCGATTTCAGCCTTCTGGTGCTGGTGGGCGACGAGGTGAAGGAATACGCCCGGCAGTCCGACCCCGACGATCTGCCGGAAGCCGCAGCCTACACCTTCGACCGCTTCATCGTGGGCCAGTCCAACAAGTTCGCTCACGCGGCGGCCATGGGCGTGGCGGAAAAGCCCGGCAAGGCCTATAACCCCCTGTTCCTTTACGGAAACTCCGGTCTGGGCAAGACCCATCTTCTCATGGCCATCGGCCAGTACATCCGGGAAAAGAATCCCGGCGTGAAGATCGGCTATGTGAAAGGCGACGACTTCACCAACCAGATGGTCGCCTCCCTCCGGGAGGGCACCCAAGCGGAATTCCGCCAAAAATACCGCAATGTGGACCTTTTCCTGGTGGACGATATCCAGTTCATTGCCGGCAAGCTGGGTGTGCAGGAAGAATTCTTCCACACCTTCAACAATATTTACGAAGCCGGCCACCAGATCGTCATCACCTCCGACCGGCCGCCTCTGGAAATGGTCAAGCTGGAGGACCGTCTGCGCACCCGCTTTGAAGGGGGCCTGATGGCCGATATCCAGCCCCCGGATCTGGAGACCCGCATGGCTATCGTTCGCGACAAGGGACAGAGCCTGGGCCTGCAGCTTTCCAACGATGTGGTGGAATACATCGCGGAGAACATTACCTCCAACATCCGCCAGATCGAAGGCGTGGTAAACCGTCTGACGGCTTACCGGGACATTCTGGACGACTCCATCACCGTTTCCAGCGTAAAGCGGGCCATCAAGGACGTCATCCGCGTGGGGGCCTACATCCCCACCCCCGAGGCCATCATCACCGAGACCGCCCGCTACTACGGCCAGACCAACGAGGATCTGCGCAGCCAGCGCCGCAGCAAAAACACAGCCATGGCCCGTCAGGTGGCCATGTACCTGATCCGGCGGCTTACAAACATGTCTCTGGTGGACATCGGCGAGGAATTCGAGCACCGCAACCACTCCACCGTTCTTTCTTCCATCCGAAAGGTGGAGGATCTGCTGAAAACCGATCCCGACACCGCCGCTTCCGTGCGGGACATCACTTCCAATATCAACGCGAAAAACTGAGAAATATCTTTCCACAATTTTCTCGTCTTTGTTCAGAACCGATCTGTTTGCGGCTGTTCAAAGAATTTTCAGGAAAAAGCACTGTTGAAAACCATATTTTTTATCAACATTTCTTTCCACATTCAAAATCTTTGAAATATCAGCACTTTTCATAGTTTTCAACATTTAATTTTCCTACTACTAACGCTACTAAAATATATTCTATCTCTCTTGCTAGGAGGACAAGTTATGAAATTTTCCTGCGAAAAGTATCTGCTGCAGGCGGCCATCAACACCGCGGCCCGCTGCGCAGCTTCCAAAAGCGCCATCCCCGCCCTGGAGGGCCTTCTTATTGAAGCTGGAACGGATGTGAAGATCACCGGCTATGACCTGAAAAAAGGCATCTACACCAGCTTTCCCGCCGATGTGGCCGAGCCTGGCGCTATCGTTCTGGGCGCCAAGCTTTTCGGTGAGATCGTGCGGAGTCTGCCCGACGGCATTGTGACCGTCACCACCGGCACCAACTACATGAGCTCCATCACCTGCGCAGCCTCGGATTTCAGTATTATTGGCTCCGATGGAGAGGAATACCCCGAGCTTCCCACCGTGGATAAGCAGAGCGCCATCCGCCTTCCCCAGAAGCTGCTGGGCCAGATGATCCGGCAGACCATTTTCGCCGTCAGCGACAACGAGAGCCGCCCGGTCTATACCGGCGCCCTTTTCGACATGGCCGATGGCTGTCTTTCCGTGGTGGCGGTGGACGGTTACCGCCTTGCTCTTCGGAAGGAAGCGGTGGAGAACGGCTATGTAGAGAACGGTTCCTTCATCGTTCCCGGTTCCGCACTGAGCGATCTGGAAAAGCTCTGCGGCGACACCGACGATCTGGTGGATATCACCGTGGGCGCCAAGCATATCTCCTTCGTGGTGGGCGACACCGTTCTTGTTTCCCGCCGGCTGGAGGGGGAGTTCCTCAACTATAAAAAGAGCATCCCTCAGGATTTCGGCATCGTCACCGAGATCGCCCGGGAGGATCTGCTGAAAGTGGTCAGCCGTGTATCCCTTATCATTGATGAAAAAATCAAAAACCCCCTGCGGCTCACCTTCGGAGATAACGAGATCCGTCTTCTGTGCGCCACCGGCGTAGGCAAGGCGGAAGATATCTGCCCCATGAAGGGCCAGGGCCGGGATCTGGAGATCGGCTTCAACAACCGTTATCTGCTGGATGCCCTGAAGGCGGCACCCGCCCCGGCGCTGCATGTGTGCCTGAACACCGACTCCTCCCCCTGCGTGATCAAAGCGGCGGACGGCTCGGACAGCTTCTCCTACATGATCCTGCCTGTGCGTCTGAAGGCCGGTACATGAGAGTTGAAAAAATCGCCCTGTCCGGTTTTCGGAACTACGATGAGGAAGTGGTGGAGTTTGCTCCCGGCGTGAATGTGATCGCCGGGCCCAACGCCCAGGGAAAAACCAATCTTCTGGAGGCTGTGTATCTGCTCACCGGGGCCCACAGCTTCCGCACCCGCTTTGATAAAGAGCTCATCGGCTTCGGCTGCGACTGGGCTAGGATCCTGGCGGAGGTGGAATCCGGCGGCCGCAGCCAGACCGTGCAGCTTCTTTTCAAAAGAGGGCAAAGCCGTCAGGTGACCGTTAACAGCGCCAGAAAGCGCTCCATGGAGCTGGCGGACGTGATGAAAGCGGTGCTGTTTTCCCCGGACGACCTTTATCTTATCAAAGAAGGGGCTCAGGCCCGGCGGCGGCTTATGGACAGCGCCATCAGCCAGCTTCGCCCCGGCTATGCGGCCCTGCTTTCGGATTTCAATAAACTCTATGAAAACAAAACCCGCATTCTGCGGGATTGGCGGGAAAAGCCCAGCCTGTTAAACACTCTGGACGAGTTTTCCGACGGTCTGGCCCGCTGCAGCGCCAGGCTCATCCGCTACCGGGCCAGCTTCGTGCAGCGCCTGGCGGAGGCGGCGGGGCCCATCCACCGGGATTTTTCCGGGGGCAACGAGCTTTTGGGCCTTTGTTACAAAACCGTCAGCACTGTCACCGACCCCATGGCCCCGGCGGAGACCATCTATTATCAGATCTGCGCCCATCAGGAGGCCCACCGGCAGGCGGAGCTGGACGCGGGGCTTTGCCTCACCGGGGCCCACAAGGACGATATGGAGATCAGCATCGACGGCCGCCCCGCCCGTTCCTTTGCCTCCCAGGGGCAAACAAGAACGGCGGCTTTGAGCATCAAGCTGGCGGAGCGGGAGATATTTCTGGCGGAAACCGGGGAATACCCGGTGCTGCTGCTGGACGATGTTTTGAGCGAGCTGGACGAAAAGCGCCAGGAATTCGTTCTCAACCGCATCGGCGGCGGCCAGACCCTTATCAGCTGCTGCGAGGATGAGGGGATCGCGAAAAAAACCGGCGGACGGGTCTTTTCCGTTCACGGCGGAAGGATCCGCGGAGGTGCCGGAGGATGAACAAATACTTATATCTGGGCGGCGAAGTCGCCCTGGAGACCGATGAGATCGTGGCGGTGTTCGATCTGGACAACACCAGCTGGAGCATCGATTCGCGGAAATTTCTCAATCAGGCAGAAAAAGAGGGCAGGGTCAAAAATGCCGCAGAGGACCTGCCGAAAAGCTTTGTGGTCTGCGGCGATGATACTGTGATTTTGGCCCAGCCGAACACGGCGATCCTGGCCAAGCGATGGGAGAATAGCTGAATGAGCGACATTACGGAAAAAGTTACACAGGAATACGACGCATCAAAAATCCAGGTCCTGGAGGGTCTGGAAGCGGTCCGGATGCGTCCCGGCATGTATATCGGTTCCACCTCTTCTTCGGGCCTGCACCATCTGGTATATGAGATCGTGGATAATGCCATCGATGAAGCCCTGGCGGGTTACTGCAGCCATATCCAGGTGGTCATCGAAAAGGGTGACGTGATCCGGGTCACGGATAACGGCCGCGGCATCCCCGTGGACATCCAGGAGCAGACCGGCAAGCCGGCCCTGGAGGTCGTTTATACCGTTCTCCACGCCGGCGGAAAGTTCGGCGGCGGCGGATACAAGGTCTCCGGCGGTCTGCACGGCGTGGGCGCCAGCGTGGTCAACGCCTTGTCTGATTGGCTGGAAGTGGAGGTGCACAAAAACGGCAACATCTATAAGATGAGCTTCTCCCGGGGCGAAAAGCTGGAGGATATGAAGATCATCGGCACCACCGACCGCACCGGTACCACCGTCCGCTTCCATCCCGACCCGGAGATGTTTGACGAGACGGTCTATGACTATGAGACCCTGCACACCCGTATGCGGGAACAGGCCTTCCTGAACGCGGGCCTGCGCATCTCCACCCGGGACGAGCGGGGCGAGGAAGTCGTTTTCGACGAAATGTACTACGAAGGCGGCATCCGGGAATTCGTCACCTTCATCAATAAGAATAAAACCGCCATTCATGACGAAGTCATTTATATGTCCGGTGACCGGGAAGGCTCCACCGGCGAGGTGGCCATGCAGTGGAACGACGGCTTCAGCGAGATCATGGTCTCCTTTGCCAACAACATCCACACCCCGGAAGGCGGCATGCATGAAACCGGCTTCAAAACCGCCCTCACCCGGGTGCTCAACGCTTATGGCAAGAGCCGCAAGATCCTCAAGGAAGAGGAATCCCTCTCCGGCGAGGACTGCCGGGAGGGTCTGACGGCCATCATCAGCGTAAAGCTGGAAAACCCCCAGTTTGAGGGCCAGACCAAGGCCAAGCTTGGCAATTCCGAGATCCGTACCATGGTGGACTCTATTGTCAGCGACAAGCTGGCCCAGTTTTTGGAAGAAAACCCCACGGTGGCCAAGACCATTCTGGAAAAGGCCATGACCGCCAGCCGGGCCCGGGAAGCTGCC
>CAZSAX010000086.1:0-7717 GCA_964605075.1 uncultured Oscillospiraceae bacterium | reverse complement strand
AGGTGCCGGAAACATTGCCGCCCACCAGACCGTCAAAGCCCTCGATCTCCAGAGCCACGCCGTATTCGGTAACCGCCGTGCCGAGGATGGGGATGTCTTCCGTGGCAGCCACAGCAGCCTGCAGGGCGGGGGTGGCATTGGCCAGGATCAGGTCCACGCCGTCCGCGGCAAAGCCGTTGCAGATGGTGGCGCAGGTGGGGATGTCGCCGGCGGCGTTCTGGTTGTCAAAGGTGACAGCGTCGCCCAGCTCTTCGGTCAGAACATCGATGAAGCCCTGGGTGGCAGCATCCAGAGCGTCGTGCTGCACCAGCTGGCAGATGCCGACCACATAGGTCTCGGCAGGAGCCTCAGCGGCTTCTTCCGCAGGCTCTTCCGCCGCCTCGGCGGGAGCAGCGGCTTCCAGGTCCGCCACCTGGCCTTCCAGAGCGGCAATACGGGCTTCCAGGTCCGACACATCGGCAGCGCCGCAGCCGGCCAGAGCCACGACCATGCACAGGGCCATGATCAGAGCAAGGATCTTTTTCATGATTTTGTTCTCCTTTTAAATTTAAATAATTTTTCTTTCCAAAAAACCAAAACAGCCCCGCCTCCGGCGGAGCTGACGGATCGCAATCCCTGGGATTCGGTCACGCCGCCGCCGAACAATCCGCCCAATAAAAGAAATAGCGGAAAAAGGCACGGAAAGGAAAGCCCGCGCCGGCGCGGACGTGATAACGCATGAAGCCGAAGGTTTTGGTCATGGCGTGTATCTCCTTTCGTTTCGTATCCCTTGGATGTTTGTATTATAGCACTTTAAATGCCAAAAGCAAGAGCCAATTTCATGGAATTACGCACAAAATATCTCCTTCCAAAATATACAAATACCACAAAACAAACGAAAGAACGCCCTTCCCCGTTGGGGAAGAGCGCTTTTGTCAGGCTTTTTCTCTCGCGATTTTTTCCGCGGTCCAGGCATCCACCGCCGCTTTCAGCTCCCGCAGCCAGGGGGAGAACTGCATCTGCTGTTTTCCATGTTCAAACTGAAGCTCATATTCCAGAGGCAGCCAGGTGGCAATATCGGACTCGTTGTGCTGGATCACCGCCTCGATCTTGTCCAGGGCCTTGTACAGCTTTGCCTCCACCGTCTGCTGGGCGCGCATTTCTGCCAGCAGGGCCTCAAACTCTCCGCGCTGGACCGCCGGAAATTCCGCCACCCATGCCTGAAAGAGCGCTTCTTCCCGGGCTTCCTGGGCCGGTTCCTTCGCAAACGCGGGAATATCCCCGGTAAAGGCCTCCCCCAGGTCATGGATCAGGCACATGCGGATCACTTTGTTCATGTCCGCATCCCGGAACTCCTCTTCGCCGCTCAGCAGCATGGCCATCAGGGCCAGGCGCCAGCTGTGCTCCGCCACACTCTCCTGCCGGCCGCCGGAGGTATAGCAGTGGCGGGTGGTATTTTTCAGTTTTTCCGCCCGGGACAGGATTTGGAGAAATTCCTTCGCGTTCATAGAATGATACTCCCGATTCAAAACAAAAGCCGGAGCAGGTCATGCGCCTGCTCCGGCGTGGTACCGGCGATGGGACTTGAACCCACACGTCCCTTGGGACAACGGATTTTAAATCCGGTGCGTCTGCCGATTCCGCCACGCCGGCCCATACAACAAGATTACACCCTGGGCGGAGAGAAGTCAAATACTGTTTGCAATGCGGGCCGCAATGTCGTATAATAATTAATTAATAAAAAATATAATAAAGGAATCAACTGAATAATGAAAGAGAAGGTATGGAACATTCCCCAGGGCACCGCCATACCCGACGAGCTGTTGCGGGCGGGATACTCGCCCTTGCTGGCGGCTGTTCTTGCCTCCCGGGGCATAGACACAGCGGCCGCCGCTGCCGCATTCCTTGATGGCGGCAGCGACACCCCGGACGATCCTCTGCTGCTGACGGACATCATGCCCGCCATCGGCCGCATCGCCCGGGCCCGGCAGCTTGGCGAGAAGGCGGCGGTCTATGGGGACTACGACGTGGACGGCATCACAGCAGGATGCCTTCTGACGGACTATCTGCGCTCCATCGGTCTGGATACCACCCTGTACATTCCTGACCGGCTGGAAGAAGGATACGGTCTGAACACCGCCGCCATCGAAAGGCTCCACGACGAGGGCGTGACCCTCATCATCACTGTGGACTGCGGCGTTACTGCCATCGAGGAAACTGAATTTGCCTCCGCCCTTGGCGTGGACATGATCATCACCGACCACCACGAATGCCAGGAAGAGCTGCCCAACGCGGTGGCCGTGGTGGACCCCAAGCGCCATGACTGCCTCTACCCCAGCCACGATCTGGCGGGCGTGGGCGTGGCCTTCAAGCTGGTCTGCGCCATGGACGGCAACGACCGGCGCATGCTGGAGCGCTACGCCGATCTGGTAGCCGTGGGCACCATTGCGGACGTGATGCCCCTGACCGGGGAAAACCGCCGCATCATCAAGGCGGGCCTGGAAAAGCTGCGCCGGGATCCCCGGCCGGGTCTGGCCGCGCTGATGGACGAGGCCGGCGTGGATCGCAGCCGCCTGGGCACCATGACCATCGGCTTCACCCTGGCCCCCCGCATCAACGCCGCGGGCCGGCTGGGGCGGGTGGAACACGCCGCCCGGCTCATGATGGAGCAGAACCCCAGCAAAGCCACGCGCCTGGCCGCCGAGCTATGCGAAATGAACCGGGAACGCCAGCGTCTGGAGCAGGAGATCTGGACCCAGGCCATGAACTCTCTGGAGGGCACCACCCCCACCACCCCCATCGTCCTGGCCGGCGAAGGCTGGCATCAGGGCGTCATCGGCATCGCCGCCTCCCGCCTGTCGGAAGCTTTCTGCGTTCCGGCGGTAATGATCTCCCTCACCGACGACAAGGGCAAAGGCTCCTGCCGCAGCTACGGCGGCTTCAACCTTTTCGACGCCCTTACTGACTGCGGCGATCTCCTGGACGCCTTCGGCGGTCACATTCTGGCGGCCGGCCTGAATATCCGCCGGGAAAATGTGGACGCTTTCCGGGAAGCCCTGTCCGAATATTATGTCAACCATATCCCCGAGCACGTGGAAGGCCTGGCCCTGGATCTGGTGGTGGACCGTCCGGAGCTTTTAAGCATGGACTGCGTGGAATCGCTGGATCTTCTGGAGCCCTGCGGCAACGCCAATCCCCGGCCCAATCTCTGCCTGCCGGACTGCCTGCTCATCGGCGTGACCCCCATCGGCGGAGGCAAGCACGTCCGTCTGCGGGTGGAGAAGTTCGGCTGCCATTACGAATGTGTGTGGTTTTCCCACCGGGCCGAGGATCTGGGCTTTTCCGAGGGCGACCGGGTGGATCTGGCCTTTTATCCCCAGATCAATGAATTCCGCTCCCGGCGCAGCGTTCAGCTTCTGGTGCTGGACATCCGCCGGGCGGACCATCGGGATACCTGCCGCTGCATCCTGCAGGGCAAAGGCGCCGAGGGTCTGCACCTGAGCCGGAGTGAACTGGGCCGTCTGTGGCGGGGCCTTGCCGCCCGCCGGGGTCCCATTCGCTGCTGCCTGCAGAACCTGCCGGAACTGGAGCCCCGGCTGCAGCCCGGCAAGATCGCCCTGGGTCTGCGGGTGCTGGCGGAAGTGTCCCTGGCCACCGTATCGCTCCAGGATGACAATATAGAAATCAAGTTAATCAAAAGCGACGGCAAGGCCGATCTGGAAAGCTCCCCCGCCTGGCGCCGCCACTGCCTCAGAGGATAAAACCATGAACGAAGCTCCGGAAAAAGATTTCAGCCCGGAAGCGCTGTTTGCGCAGCTGAGCGAAAAAGTGAAAGCGGCCACGCCCCACGCGGACATGGACCGGCTGAAAGAAGCTTTCCTTTTTGCCTACAATGCCCACAAGGAACAAAAGCGAAAGGACGGCTCTCCCTATGTGACCCACGCGGTGGCCGCCACGGAGATCGCCTCCGAGATGGGTCTGGACGATGACGCCCTGGTGGCCTGCCTGCTCCATGACGTGATCGAGGACACCCCCCACGGCTACGACGAAGTGAAAAAGCGCTTCGGCAAAACGGTGGCAGACATCGTGGAAGGCGTTACCAAGCTCACCCGGGTGCAGTATCCAAACAAGGAAGAGGCCCAGCTGGAAAGCCTGCGGAAAATGCTGCTGGCGATGTCCAAGGACATCCGGGTCATCCTCATCAAGATCGCCGACCGGGTGCACAACATGCGCACCATGGAATTTCAGTCCCCGGAAAAGCAACTGGAAAAATCCAGGGAAACCATGGAGATCTACGCCCCCATCGCCCACCGTCTGGGCATTGAACGCTTCAAGGCGGAGCTGGAGGATCGGGCTCTGTATTATCTGGACCCGGTGGGCTACGAGGAGATCAACCGCACCCTGGACAAACGCCGGGACATCATGCAGCAGTTCCAGCAGGATATGCAGAAGCGCATCACCGAGCGTCTGGCCGGCGAGGGCATCAACGTGCAGGTCTACGGCCGCCTGAAGCATACCTACAGCATCTACCGCAAGATGTACGCCCAGAACCTGGGCATCGAAGAGATTTTTGACCTTTGCGCCTTCCGCGTCATCGTCAGCTCTCTGGCGGACTGCTACAACGTGCTGGGCATCATCCACGAGATGTTCCGCCCGGTGCCCGGCCGCTTCAAGGACTATATCTCCACCCCCAAGCCCAACGGCTATCAGAGCCTTCACACCACCGTCATCGGCACCGACGGCATCCCCTTCGAGGTGCAGATACGCACCTGGCAGATGCATATCACCGCCGAATACGGCGTAGCCGCCCACTGGAAGTACAAAACCGGCACCGCCGGCGTGGAGACCGGCGATGTGGAGAAATTCGCCTGGATCCGCCGGCTGTTGGAAAACCAGGCCGAGGGTGACGGCCAGGACTTCTATCACAACCTGAAAGTAGACATGTTCGACGACGCGGTGTTCGTTTTCACCCCCAACGGCGACGTGAAAAGCCTGCCCGCCGGCTCCACCCCCATCGACTTTGCCTATTCCATCCACTCGGAAGTGGGCAACCGCATGACCGGCGCCAAGGCCAACGGCCGCATCGTGCCCCTGTCTTACATCCTGCAAAACGGCGACATCGTGGAGATCATCACCTCCAACGCCTCCACCGGCCCCAGCCGGGACTGGCTCAAAATCGCCCGCAGCGGCGAGGCCCGCAGCAAGATCCGCCAGTGGTTCAAGCGGGAAAAGCGGGAGGAAAACATCGTTCACGGCAAGTCCGCCTTTGAGTCCGAATGGCGCCGCACCGGCTACACCATGGCCGACATTCTGGACGAAGAAATGCTGCCCATCGTGCTGAAAAAGATGGCCGTGACCGAGCTGGACGATATGTTCGCCTCCATCGGCTACGGCGGCATGACCGCCGCGGGTGCAGTGAACCGCATCAAGGATGAGATCATCCGCCGGCGCAGCCCCAAGAACAAAAGCGAGCTGGAAAAGATCCAGGAACGGGCCGACCGCCGCCAGCATCAGCAGCAGAAAGAGCAGAAAGCCGTTCAGGGCGTTCTGGTGGAGGGGCTGGACAACTGCCTCATCAAATTCTCCCGCTGCTGCACCCCCGTGCCCGGCGACCCCATCGTGGGCTACATCACCCGGGGTCTGGGCGTTTCCATCCACCGCCAGGACTGCATCAACCACCAGCGGGATGCGGATACCGGCCGCTGGATCAGCGTGAGCTGGGCCAATGAGATCTCCGACAGCTACAACGCGGAGGTCCGCCTGGTCTCCGTGGAGCGCAACGGCCTCATCATGGACGTGGCCACCGTTCTCAACACCCTCAACGCCAAGGTGCGCAGCCTCAACGCCCGGGATAACGGCAAGGGGCAGTCCACCGCCTCGGTGATGCTGGAGATCCGGGATCAGGCCGAGCTGCGCAACATTATGAACAAACTGGGCGCCATCCACGGCGTCACCAAGGTCTACCGAACAGGAGCAGAAACCACATGAGAGCTGTTTTGACAAGAGTAAAAAACGCCCGGGTGGAGATCGACGGAGCCATCCACGGCAAGATCGACACCGGTTTCCTGGTGCTGCTGGGCGTGCACACCGACGACACCGAGGCCCAGGCGGAAAAGATCGCCGACAAGATCTGCGGCCTGCGCATCTTCGAAGACGAGGCCGGCAAAATGAACGTCAACCCCAGCGACGCCGGCGCCGAGCTTCTCATCATCAGCCAGTTCACCCTTTTTGCCGACTGCAAAAGCCGCCGCCCCGGCTTCACCCGGGCGGCCCGGCCGGACACCGCCATCCCCCTGTACGAGCTGGTCATCCGGCGCTGCCGGGAACGGGGCTTCCATGTGGAGACCGGCGAGTTCGGCGCGGATATGCAGGTTTTTTCCCAGAACGACGGACCTGTCACCATACTTCTTGACACGGAGGAGCTGTAATTATGACCATCCAGAGTATGCCCCTGGGCATGATCGAAGCCAACTGCTACATCGTTTCCGATCCCGACACCAAGCTCTGCGCCGTCATTGATCCCGGCGACGAGTCCAACTGCGTCATGGATTATCTGGAGCGCAACAAACTCACCTGCAAATACATCTTCATCACCCACGGCCACTACGACCACACCATGGCTGTCAACGCCGTCCACGAGCAGACCGGCGCCACGGTCTGCATCCATGCCGCCGACGCCAACGCCGACACGGAGACCGCCCCCTACCGCTTCAGCCCCCCGGCGGGCACCGTATTCTATAAAGAGGGCGACGAGTTTGAAGTCGGCAGCCTGAAATTTACCGTTCTGGAGACTCCGGGCCACAGCCCCGGCTGTGTGAGCATCCTCTGCGGCGACAGCATCTTCACCGGCGATACCCTGTTCCGGGACTCCTGCGGCCGTACCGATCTCCCCGGCGGCGATATGCCCACCCTGCTTCGCAGCCTGAAAAAGATCTGCGACCTGCCCGGCAACCTGGACGTTTACCCCGGCCACATGGACGCCAGCACCCTGGACCGGGAGCGCCGCTTCAACTACTACGTCAAGTACGCCTACGAAGTGCTGGGCTGATACATCCTTAAAAACAACAGGCGCTCACCTTTCGTGAGCGCCTGTTTTTTATCCTTGGATGCCGTCATTATTCTGTTTTCTTCGCAAAAAAATCTTCGGACTTTTTTACCAGGAACTTTGTCAGCGGCGTTTCCAGCCAATAAAATACAAGGCCAAACACCACGCTTGCCACCACACCGATCAGAAGCTGCAGCGGCCGGCTCTGCACATGCGCATATACAAACCTGGACGCACATTGATAATAAACCATCTGCGCCAGGAAAATATTGAACGACGCCTTGCCCAAAAGCTCCAGCGGCGCAAACTTCCATGTACATTTTTTAATCAGAACCGCCGCAATGGGAAGAAGATACAGACTGCCAACAAACGATGTTCTTGTCCAATGCACAATCACCACGGGCTGATATCCCCAGTAACAATAGGCCAAAATGAAGAGAACTCCTATAATAAATGCGCCTGCATAAAGCCCTTTGGATATCTTCTGCTCCGGCAAATTGAGGTAACAGCCAAAGGCGATCACGAAGGTATACCGGAACAGCAGCAGCCGGTAGCATTCGCCGTTCATGCCATAGGCCCACTGCAGCAATTCAAACACCGCATTCATGCCAAGGCAGATCAGCAGGCCCCGGAATTCGTGGTTGAATTACAAAATTAATTTCCGGAAAGCAGGGCTCTGTTCCGGAAATTAAG
>CAZSAX010000085.1:0-8229 GCA_964605075.1 uncultured Oscillospiraceae bacterium | reverse complement strand
TATGCCGGCCGAATTCACTTCGGCCGAGCAGATCAAAATAAGCTTGAAAAAAGCCGAGCACCGGAAGATATTCTTCCGGTGCTTTTTCTGTTGACAGGAGAAGAGAATCGGTGTATAATTCGATTAAACAATTAAAAGAATGTTTAATCGAAAAGGAGATACCATTATGAAAAAGACCTACAAGATCGAAGTGGACTGCGCCAACTGCGCCAACAAGATGGAGCAGGCGGCGAAAAAGACCGAGGGCGTGGCGGATGCCGTGGTGAACTTCATGACGCAGAAGATGATCGTGGAATTTGCCGAAGGGCAGGAGCCCGGGGCCGTGATGCAGACGGTGCTGAAAAACTGCAAGAAGGTGGAAAGTGACTGCGAGATCTATCTGTAACAGCGCTTTTGACGGCGCGAAGGGAAGAGGCCTGTTATGAACAGAAAACAAAAAAAGATGCTGTGCCGCATTCTTGTGTCGGCGGTGCTGATGATCGTACTGAACTTTCTGCCGGTCACCGGGTGGCTGCGCTTCGGCCTGTATCTGATCCCGTATCTGATCGCGGGCTATGACATTCTGATCAAGGCGGGCAAGGGCATTGCCAGCCGGCAGGTCTTCGACGAGAATTTCCTTATGGCGGTGGCCACGGTGGGTGCTATGATCCTGGGTCTGACCCGCACGGGGGATTACGTTGAGGCGGTTGCCGTTATGCTCTTTTACCAGGTGGGCGAGCTTTTCCAGAGCTACGCGGTGGGAAAGAGCCGGAAAAACATCAGCGAACTGATGGATATCCGT
Organism: uncultured Oscillospiraceae bacterium; assembly: GCA_964605075.1. Lineage (GTDB taxonomy): Bacteria > Bacillota > Clostridia > Oscillospirales > Oscillospiraceae > CAJOIG01. The sequence goes on along the minus strand of CAZSAX010000085.1, from coordinate 7,448 downwards.
CCGGACTATGCCAATGTGGAGCGGGACGGAAAGCTGGAAACGGTGGACCCCGACGAAGTGGTGACCGGCACGGTGATCGTTGTGCAGCCGGGGGAGAAGATCCCCATCGACGGCGTGGTGGTCGAAGGCGCTTCCACGCTCAACACCAGCGCGCTGACCGGGGAAAGCCTGCCCCGGGAGGTGCAGACCGGGGAGGAAGTCATCAGCGGCTGTGTGAACATGACCGGGCTGCTGAAAATCCGGACCACCCGGGAATTCGGGGAGTCCACGGTGTCGAAGATCCTGGAGCTGGTGGAAAACGCAAGCTCCCGGAAGTCCCGGTCGGAAAACTTTATTTCCCGTTTTGCCCGGGTCTATACCCCGGCGGTGTGCTATGCGGCGCTGGCCCTGGCCCTTCTGCCGCCGATCGGCCAGCTGCTGCTTGGTATGCCGGCCGACTGGGGCGAATGGGTGTACCGGGCGCTGACCTTCCTGGTCATCAGCTGCCACTTCGCTCTGGTAATCATTGTGCCGATGAGCTTTTTTGCCGGCATCGGCGGTGAGAGCCGGGAGGGTATCCTGATCAAAGGCTCCAACTATCTGGAAGCCCTGGCGGGAACGGATGCAGTGGCTTTTGATAAAACCGGAACGCTGACCCGGGGCGTGTTTGAAGTGGCGGAGGTCTTTCCGGCGGGAATGAGCCGGGAAAAGCTTCTGGAGCTGGCGGCTCATGCGGAATGTGCCTCGTCCCATCCGATCAGCAAAAGTTTGCAGAAGGCCTATGGCGATACCGTTGACCGCAGCCGGGTCAGCGAGATCCGGGAGATCGGCGGCGAAGGTGTGACAGCACTGGTGGACGGAATTCCTGTGGCTGCCGGAAACAGCAAGCTTATGAAACGGCTGGAGATCGAAGCGGCGGCCTGTGAGGCGGTGGGCAGCCTTGTGTATGTGGCGGCGGACGGCGTTTATGGCGGCTGCATTGTGATCGCCGATACCATCAAGCCCGGCGCGGCGGAGGCCCTGCAGGCGCTGAAAGCGGCGGGGGTCAAAAAGACCGTGATGCTCACCGGCGACAGCCGGACCGTGGCGGAGGCGGTGGGCGGCGAGCTTGGCATCGACCAGGTTTGCAGCGAACTCCTTCCCGGCGACAAGGTGGCCAGGGTGGAGGAACTGCTGGCGGCGAAAGAAGGCAAAGGAAAGCTTGCCTTTGTGGGCGACGGCATCAACGACGCACCGGTCCTGTCCCGGGCGGACATCGGCATCGCCATGGGCGCTATGGGCTCGGATGCGGCCATAGAGGCGGCGGACGTGGTGCTGATGGACGACGACCCGGCCAAAATCGCTCTGGCCATCCGGATCGCCCGGAAATGCATGAACATCGTGCGTCAGAACATTGCCTTCGCCATCGGCGTCAAGGGACTGTGCCTGATCCTGGGCGCTGTGGGCGCGGCCAACATGGGCCTTGCGATATTCGCGGATGTGGGCGTGATGGTTCTGGCGGTGCTCAACGCCATGCGGACTTTGTTTGTCAAAAAGCCCAAAGTGTGATATAAATATTACACCAAGCGGCAAAGGGAGGTCTACCATGGCGGAGAGAAAACTGCCCCACGATCACGGTATGGCGGGAGAGCGTCTGTGGGAGCATATGCCGAAAACGGAGCAGTTCCGGACGGTGTCGGATATTTTCAAGCTTCTGGCAGACGGCAGCCGGCTGCGCATTTTCTGGCTTTTGTGCCATTGTGAGGAATGCGTCACCAACATCTCGGCGATGGTGGATATGTCCAGTCCCGCGGTGTCTCATCATCTGAAGCTTTTGCGCACCCAGGGGCTCATCCAGAGCAGCCGGGAAGGCAAAGAGGTTTATTACAAGGCCGCGGATACGGAGCTTTCCCATCAGCTTCATCACATGATCGGCAATATGGTGGAGCTCAGCTGCCCGGATAACTGAAAAAGAGAAACCCCGAAAGCCATGGCTTTCGGGGTTTTGAAGCTGTATAGGGTTTGTCCGGCCGAAGGGAGTTCAGCCGGGATGGCAGCTTTTTTGTTTTTGGATATGCAACATTCTGGCACCGCGGCGGCGGCGCGCAGGGATTTGCGGCAAAAGCCCGGAAGCCAAGGCTTCCGGGCTTTCGTTTTTTGCTTGGAGTGTTGGGAGAATATCCTCATGCAGACAGGGTCTGCTTCTCCGGTGAATGGGGCTGCGTCAGAAAGCGACTTTCATAAAGAGGGCCACGCAGCAGAGAATGAGCGCGCAGGGGACATAGAGCCAGCGGCCGCAGAAGTACCAGAGCCGGCCCAGGGGCTTTTCGGCGCCTTTGTTGATCTCGGCCATCAGGTCATCTTTTTTCATGATCCAGAACCAGGATATCGCGCCCAGCGTGGCGCCGATGGGGATGATGTAGATGGAGACGATATCCATCCAGGGACCCCATTTGCTGATGGGTTCCATGTTCACGCCAATGCCAAGACAGATCACGCACAGGATCACCAGAACGGCGTTGCGGCTGAGCTTGGGGAAGCGGTGCTGCAGGGATTCGCCCACGGCTTCAAACATGTTCTGCAGTGAGCTGACGCCGGCAAAGATCATGGCAGTGTAAAGGATGATGGCAAAGACCTGGCCCAGGGGGATGTCCTGAAGGATCCGGGGCAGCGTCACAAAAAGCAGCGAGGGGCCCGCACCCACATCCAGGCCATAGGCGAAGCAGGCCGGGATGATGACCAGGGCGGCCACCAGGGCGGCGATGGTGTCAAAGATGGCGGTGCGGACGGCCACATGGACCACGTCCTCCTCGTCGCTGAGGTAGGCGCCGTAAACGATCATGCCGCTGCCGGTAACGGACAGGGAGAAGAACGCCTGGCCCATGGCCCAGACCCAGACCATGGGGTCCTTCAGCGCGGACCAGTCCGGCGTAAACATGAATTTGTAGCCGGCGGCGGCGCCGGGCAGAAACGCCACCCGGATGGCCAGGACCACGAAGATGATAAAGAAAAGAGGCATCATGACCTTGTTGCTCTTCTCGATGCTCTTGGCGCCCAGAAGAAGGGTCAGCAGGGTGCCTACCACCACGATAACATGGAAGGGGATCACGGAATAGTCCGCCGAAGAGAAGCCGGAAAACCAGATTTCCGTATCAAGATGCATAAGATCGCCGGTGAGGGACTGGAAAAAGGCTTTGAGGATGTAGGCGATGATGACGGCATAGCCCAGGGCGATGCACATGGAGCCGGCCAGCGGCAGCCAGCCCAGCAGCCCTCCGGCCTTGCCCAGTTTTTCATTCCGGCTGGCCCAGGCGTTCTTGTAGGAGCCGAGGGTGCCCGTGCGGGCCCGGCGGCCGATGGCGTATTCGGCGGAAAGGCCCACCGCACTGAAAAGGGCCACGAAGATCAGATAGGCAACAAGAAATGCGAAGCCGCCATAGGCGCCCATTTTGGCGGGGAAGCCCCAGACATTGGCCATGCCCACCGCCGAGCCTACGGCAGAAAGAATAAAGCCCCAGCGGGAGCTGAAGCGGGATTGTTTATTCGGGTCCATTGGTTCCTCCTGTGTGTCAAGACAGATCCTGCGCTTGACATTATTTGAATATAACTTATAATTTGAATGTGCATTTGTCAAATTGATCTTTTTTATCGGTTCGATCAAAATATGTTATCTTCGGAGGTGCTGCATGGATCTGAAAAGTCTCAATACCTTTATTCAGGCGGCGGAGCTTGGCAGCTTTACCCGGGCGGGGGAGAAGCTGGGCTATTCCCAGCCCACCATTTCTTTTCAGATCAAACAGCTGGAAGCCGAACTGGGCGTGCAGCTGTTTGAACGCATCGGCCATACGGTGAGCCTGACAGAAGCGGGGCGGGATGCGCTGACGTATGCACAGAACATCTGCCGGATGTCCGCGGAGATGGCCCGGGAGGCCAGCGAGCGGGCGGTTGCCAGCGGAGAGATCCGGCTGGCGGTGGCGGATTCCCTGTGCGAGCCACTGGTGGCCCGGCATTTTTCCGCGTTCCGGGCGGCATACCCCAAGGTGTCGCTGCATGTGACCACCGGGGGCACGGGGGAGCTTTTCCGGCTGCTGGACCACAACGAGGTGGACATGGTCTGCACCCTGGACATTCCCATTTATAATGCGGCCTATGTGATCGCCAACGAAGAGAAGATCGGCGTGCATTTTGTGGCGGCAGCCGGGAATCCTTTGGCGGCGAAAGATGCGCTTTCGGTCCGGGATCTGGTGGGACAGCCTTTTTTGCTGACAGAAAAGGGAATGAGCTATCGGCGTCTGCTGGATGAGCATCTGGCGCAGCTGGCGGTGGAGATCCGGCCGCTGCTGGAGATGGGCAGCGCGGACCTGCTGGCCAAAATGGTGGCCCAGGATCTGGGGATTTCCTTCCTGCCGGACTATGTCACGGAACAGGCAGTGCGGGAAGGAAAGCTGGTGCGGCTGCCGGTGAAGGATTTTGAAGTTTCGCTGAGCAAGCAGCTTCTGTACCATCGGGGAAAGTGGCTGAGTCTGCCCATGCAGGCCATTACCCGGCATCTTTCGGCCATAAGCCTCACCACCGGAGAATAAAAAGCAGATTCAATACAGCTTGAAAACCGAGAGAAGAAACCATCTTCTCTCGGTTTTTATTTTGCATGAAACGGCGTCAGCCGATTTCAAATACACAGCCGATGTACTCCTCGCTCCAGGGGTCATATACCTCGACCTCCACGGGACTGTCGCTGCGGAGTTCCCAGCAGGTGGAGCAGTAAATCGTTTCACCGGGCTCGATTTCAAGACTCATGTTCTCATCCTCGGCGGTATCCTGATCGGCCCAGTCTTCTTCCAATTCGATTCCATCCTGGAAGGCGCGGTAATAGGTCGTCCACCACATGCTGGCAGCCTCGTCCGATTCATTGGTAAACTCGAAATATACACGAATGACTTCCTCGCCGTCATCCCAGCCTTCCACAACTTCCGCGGTATCGATCACCACGTAGGCATCCTCGCCCACATAGCCTTCCGTTTCCAGTCCTTCGGTCCAGGTTGGATCGGCTATGGATTCGGTATCCAGCGCCGACTCCGGTCGGCCGGGCAGATTTCCGGGGTCAAACTCCACGGTTACGGCATCGGCTTCATTGTACCAGTCATAGATCGTGAAAGAGATCGCTTCGCCGGCTGCTTTGCAGTTATATTCCGAGATACAGCGAATGGCGACCCCGGGGCGCAGATCCAGACGGTCATTTCCGTATTCCGGCACGTCATCGTCCGAATAGACATAGGTGGTGTTCAGCTCAAAGCCTTCCTGCTCCATCTTCACAGACAGATCGCAATAAGGATAGGTCGTTTCATCGGATGTGTTGGTAAAATCCCAATAGACCCGGATGCCATCCTTGTCCTCGGTATCGGTGAAAAGCTCCGCACCGACGACGCTTACTTCGTAGCCGCCGATGACCGCAGTGACCGGTTCAAAAATCTCTTCCGCCGGTTCTTCTTCCGGCGCTTCCCCGGGCTCGTCCCCGGGCTCTTCCACTGTCTGCGTTGCTTTTTTGGTCGTGCCGGGTTCCGGTTCGGAGCCGCCGCAGCCGGACATAAGGCCAAGCAGCATCATCACGGCAAGGAAAAGCACGAATATCTTCTTCATTTTCCGTTCCTCCTATCGTTTTTTGCGTATCATAACCGCCCGAAGGCGTATGCGCCGAAGGGATCAGCGGCTTCGCAGCCCGCCGCCGGTTTTTGCGCTGCCGCCGCCGGCGCTTCCGTTGTCTTTGGCTTTCGCCGTGCGGTCCACATGGTGGTACAGGAAGTGCTCATAGCGGCTGGTGATCTGCAGGCTGCCGGGACGGGTGTAATCCGCCGCGCCCTTTTGGGCCCGGACGCTCCTGAGCTGGCCCCGGAGGATCAGCACCACGATCACCGCCGCCACAAGGCCCACGATGGCCGCGATCAAAAGCGCCTTGACCGGATCAAAGCCCAGCTTCTTTTCCACCACATCCAGATAATCGTTCACGCCGCCGAAATAGGTATCGCTTGCGTCGTAGGCCTGCTTCATGTCGTTCAGGTCTTCCACTACCAGCTTATCCAGGCAGATATCGCCGTCGGCATAGACCTTGGTCTCGTTTTCCTCGATGTTTGCGATCATGACGATGGCATCCACCGGGATGAAATCATGCTCCAGATAGTACCATTCGGAATAATTGCCGGTGGACATGCCGTCGGTATCGTCCACCAGAACAAAGTAGACGCCCACCCCGACATCTTCCCAAATGGCCTCGGCCCGGGCGTTCAGGTTTTCCCGTTCTTTCCGGGAGAAGAAGTCGGCCATATCCTGATCCGTCTCGTTGATGATATGATCCTCTGCTGCCAGGGCACTGGCGGACAAGCAAAGAGCCAGACTCAGCACAAGGAGAAACGCAAACAGTTTTTTCATCTCTTCGCCCCTCCTTACAGCAGACTCAGCAAAAGCTGAATCAGGAACACCAGGCCCGTGGCCGCAGCAAAGGTCCCGCCCAAAAAGGCGAAGAACCTGCTCTTGTCCATGGGCAGATCGCCCACAAATTTGCCGGTCTGTCCGTTTATGGCAAAGGTAAACTTTTTCTCCTGCCAGGTGGTATTCAGAAGCCACACGGGATACAGGGCGTATTTTGCTTTACCGTTAAAAAGCTGCACGCTGCTGTATTCTGTGGTCACGGTGGCAAAGCCGGTAACGGTCTGGCAGAAAGCCTCTTCCGTGCTGGCCTTGATGCGCTCATTGGCCCGGGCCACGCTTTCGGATTCCGTCACATCGTATTTATCCGCCAGATAACCGGACAGATAGGCCGTCTGGAACGGCACCGCTTCGTCCAGGTCGAAGGGCTCAATGGATTCCATGAGGGTGTCGTCCATTTTGGTGGAGCCGTCCACAGGCACGGCGTCAAAGGCGATGGAGCCGCCCCGGTGCACATCGAAATAGCTGGTCTCGGTGTAGTTGTAGTTCGCGTCGCTCCAGTGGCGGACACGGGTGGCTTTGTAGCCGATGCTGGCATTGACGCCGGCATCAAACAGCCAGAAGGGCACATAGAGCCCTTTGATCTCGTCAATATGATTCTGGTCCTTGAAAACCTTGGGCAGCAGAAGCTTTCCCTTCAGGTGGCCTGCGAGCGCCGCCTTGGCCGCCTTTTTGTCCAGTTTGAATGGGATCACCATATCCGGCTTCAGGGCGCCGGAAAATGCGCCCGCCATGACCACGGGGTTGCCGCAGAAGGGACAGGAGGACGCGCCGGTGGTCTCCTCGCCCACGATCTCGCCGCCGCAGGACTGGCAGACATAGACCTTCATGCCGTCGGTCTCCCCGGCTTCCCAGGCGCCCCCGGCAGAACTCTCCCATTCCATGGCGCTTTCGGCGGTGTTGAGCGCTTCCTCTTTCTGCTGCAGGGCGGAAAGATCCACCTGGGTGTCGCAGTAGGGGCATTTCATCTGCTGAGAGGCACTGTCAAACTCCAGCTTTCCGCCGCAGGC
>CAZSAX010000084.1:2570-8259 GCA_964605075.1 uncultured Oscillospiraceae bacterium | reverse complement strand
GCGGCTGCGTGGCCGACGAGGTCTACAAGATGGCCATCATCACCGCCAACCAGGCGCTGTAATTTTCCCTTATAAACCAAAACCGGCCGGACAAGCTCCGGCCGGTTTTTTTTGATTTTCTGTCACAAAATGCCCCCCAACGGCGACTGTATAGGCGAGAGCTCTCAACGAAAGGAGGAATAGCATGACGGAGGAACGCGCCCTGGCGCTTCTGAAGGACAAGGAGACCCGTGGTCTCAGCTATTTCATTGACCGCTACACGCCCTATGTAAGCGCTGTGATCTGGAACATTGTTCAGCCGCGGCTGAGCCGGCAGGACGCCGAAGAGCTTTGCGCCGACGTTTTTATGGTTCTCTGGCAAAGCCCCGAAAAGCCCCGGCCGGGCAAGGTGAAAGCCTGGCTGGGCAGCATCGCCCGCCACAAGGCTCTCAGCCGTCTGCGCCGCGCCGGCTTTGACCTGGCGCTGGAGGAGGACATCCTCGCCCTGCCCGCCGACGGGCCGGAAACACTGGCCGAGTACCGGGAACGGCAGGAGGCCGTCCGCCGGGCGGTGGAGGCACTGGGACCCCCGGACCGGGACATTTTTGTCCGCTACTATTATTACGGGCAGAAAACATCTCAGATCGCAAACGAAATGCGGCTGAGCCCGGACAATGTCCGCCAGCGGCTCAAGCGCGGCCGGGACCGGCTGCGCGCCATACTGACACAAGGAGGCATTTTGGATGGAACATCGAATTTCTGATCTTATGGAATCCTTCGCCGATGACAAGGTGGAGCTGGCCGACCCCCGCATCACCAGCGCCCGCCGGGTGAAGGAACAGACCCTTCAGCGCCTGGGCCTGGCCCCGGCGAAAAAAGCACACAGAACCTGGGGCCGCACCCTTCTCATCGCGGCGGCAGCCGTGTGCCTGCTGGCCGCGTCGGCTCTGGCCGTATACCACATCGGCCTGCAGGACCATATCCTGGATCCCGATCACGGGGAGAACATTTGGGGCGAAGCCATCGTCCAGTACAGCGCCGTGGCCGGCAGCACCGACCGTTCGGCATCGGCCGACAGCAGCGAAGCCCCGCTGTCCGGCACCCCGGAATACCTGGCCGAAGCGGAGCTTCTGGCATACCGCCGCAGCCACACGGAGGCCATGGACGCCACCCGGCTCCTGCCTCAGGATCATTTTGCCCGGCTGTATGGCCTTGGTTATGATTTCTTCGCGGAAAAACTGGAAGAGCTGGCAGACAAATACGGTCTGCGCCTGTGGCTGCAGAATGCCTATACCCAGTCCCTGACAGAGTTTTATGCGCTTCTGGGCACGGAAGCCTTTGTTCCCGCGGCGGAGGACGCCTGCACCGCCGCCGTGTATGACGACGGCAGCTTTGAGGTGAACCTGCGGCTGCTCCTTCCCGACGGCAGCGACTGCAATCTAAACTTCTACCGGGCCGCCAAGGGCAGCTTTTCGGACTTCCTCATCCTGGGCAATGCCCCGGAGACCTATACCTACGAAAGCTATGTGACCCGGAGCGGCCAGCGTCTGGATCTGGCCTGGAGCGACGATGACGCGCTGATCTTCGCCGAGCTGGAAAACTGCTACGTCACCGCGGAGCTGGGTTACGGTGCCCTCAAAGCGGCCTATCTTCTGCCCGAAGGGGAAGAGAACAAGGCCAGCAGCCTTACGCTGGACGACCTGAAAACCATCGCGGACAGCATCGACTTTGCCGCCCTGGACGCGCTGGACGGGGACGCCATCGCCTCGGTGGTCGCCGAAAAGTTTGACGCATTCTGGGCTGAGTACCGGGCCACCGAGACCGCCCCCTCCGAGAAGGCCCAGGCGGTGCTGGAGGAGCTGGGCAGCTACAGCCTGTCCGCCGTGCCCGCCGAGCTCACCCGCTATCACAGCCAGATCCTGGACTACGAGGACAGCGCCGACAGCCTCTGGACTCATCTGCACCCCGGCGGCAGCCACGCCCAAGTGATCCTCAGCTGGGAGCCCGACGGGGAAGTCATCCGCAACTATGTCTCCTTCGGCTACGTCCGCTACTGGGCGGACGAGGCGCAGACCCTTTCCTATGTCCGCGAAAACTACGAAGAGGAAAAGGCCGAGCGGGAAAGCTATAACTTCGCGGAAATGGCCGACCTGACGATCAACGGCTGCGAAGGCTATTACTACCGGGATGTTGGCGAAGCCTACAGCGCCAATTCCCTGACCCTGATCTGGCTGGACGAGGGAGCCAACCTGGAATTCAGCCTGCACCTGCCCGGCGACTGGGCACTGGAGGACGCCCTGGAACTGGCCGAAAGCATGATCCGCCTCGACTGACAAAAAAGCCCCGCCTCCCTTGGGAAGCGGGGTCATTTTTACTCTTCACCGGCCTCTTTTTCCGCCGTCAGGACAGCCGCCGTCCGCCGTGGGCCGTATTGATTGTCGCCATCGCTGGCAAGGCAAAGCTCCACGATGAGAAAAATCTCTCCCACCGCCGGGATCAGTATCATGAAGAAATAGCTGCCGGATTTTCCGGTGTCATGCAGCCGCCGCCAGTAAAGGGCCAGGGACGGGATCAGGGTCATGACGAGCCAGATCGACCAAATCACCATGCACAGGGTGCTGACAAACTCTACCCTCTGCTCGCCAAACACCGCGGCTGTTCCAAACAGAACCACCAGAAACAAGATTCGAAACACAAAATTGATGATCTGCTTGAACAAATAGGCCAGCCAGAACTCCGCCCGGGTGGCCCGGCCTTTGAACTGGGCATATTTTTTGAAAAAGCCGGCAATGGCTTCCCCAAAGCCCACCGAACCCACCGGGGGCAGCTCTTCCGGGATCGTCGATTCCTTCTCTTCCGGAGGAAGAACTTCCTCTTCCCAGGCCAGGATGGCCTCCTGCTCCAGCTCGCTGATCTCCCGGAGCCGGGTGCCGCAGTAGACACAATATCCAAAGTCATCGGGATTCACTTTTCCGCATTTGGGACAATGGGCCATACCATCCCCTCCTTTTTTTGACAGCATATCACATTCCGGCCCCATCCACAAGGGACTGGAAAAAGCCTTTTTTCTGTGGCATAATGAGACCAAAGGAGGCGAGGCCCATGGAACGGGAATTTTATATGTCCGCCGCGCTGGAGCTGGCCCGGGAGGCCGCCGGGGACGGAGAAGTGCCGGTGGGGGCCGTGGTGGTGGATGAAAACGGCGACATCATCGGCGAAGGCCGCAACCGCTGCGAAGCCCGGGCCGCCACCCGCCACGCGGAGATCGAGGCCATCGAAGAAGCCTCCCGCCACCGGGGCCGCTGGCTCCTGGATGGCTGCACCCTGTATGTGACCCTGGAGCCCTGCGCCATGTGCGCCGGGGCGGTGATCAACGCCCGCATCCCCACCCTGGTCTACGGCGCCAAAGAGCCCAAAACCGGCGCCTGCGGCAGCGTTCTGAACCTGTTTGAGGAGCGCTTCGGCTTCCGTCCCGCCATCTACGGCGGCGTGCTGGAGGCGGAATGCGCCGAAGTCCTGCAAGACTTCTTCCAGAAGCTGCGAAACTGAAGAAAAAAGAACACGCCTGGTTCTCCAGGCGTGTCTTTCGTTTCAGGAAAGGGGCTGGCCGTCGGGGCCGAACAGGGGCAGAGGGGCCAGAACGGTGATGTCCTGCCGGTGAATGGCATCGCCCTCAGCCAGGATGGCCATCCTGGCCACGATCTCGCCGCCGGCCTTGGTCACCAGCTGCTCCAGAGCCCAAAGGCTCTCGCCGGTGGAGATCACATCGTCCACCAGAACGATGCGCCTGCCCTTCATGGCCTCCGCGTCCGCCTGGTCGATGACCAGGGTCTGCTCCCCGGCGGTGGTGATGGACTGCACGGTCACTTCAAACACCCCGGACATGTAGGCCTTGGCCTTTTTCCGGGCCAGCAGGTACTTGATGCCGCTCTGGCGGCTCATCTCATACACCAGGGGAATGGCCTTGGCCTCCGGGGCGATGAGATAGTCAAAGTCCGGCGCCCGCTTCAGAAGCTCCCTGGCGCAGTGCTCCGTGAGCTCCACGTCGCCAAAGATGACGAAAGCGCCGATGGACAGGTTTTCGTTCAGCGGGCACAGGGGCAGCTCCCGCTGCAGGCCGCAGATATCGATGGGATAGGTCATGTGTCTTCCTCCTCCAAAAGAACCGGCAAGCCGGTGAGATAACGCCGGAGCATATCAAAGGCGTGGTTCGCTGCCAGGGTGCGCACGGCGTCCCGGCCCCGCTGGCCCAGCTTCAGATGCCGCACCCAGACGCCGTCCTCGGCGGCCAGACCCACGAACACGGTGCCCACGGGGTTCACCCCGTCGCCGCTGGGGCCGGCCAGGCCCGTGGCGGATACGGCAAGATCCGCGCCCACGGCCTTTCTGGCCCCCTGGGCCATCTGGGCGGCCACCGGGCGGGACACGGCGGTGTATGTCTCCAGATCTTCTTCGGAAACGCCCAGAAGCCCGGCTTTCACCTCGTTGCAGTAGGTGATGCCGCCGCCCCGGAACACCTCCGAGGCCCCGGACAAAGAGGCAAAGCGGGCGCCGATAAGGCCGCCGGTGAGGCTCTCCGCCGTGGCAAAGGTCTTTTTCTTTTCTTTCAGAAGCTCCAGGCAGGCTTTTTCCAGGCTTTCCACATCCACACCGTAGACCAGATCCCCCAAAACCGCCTTTACTTCCGCCACCACCGGCTCACACATGGCCGCGGCGGTCTTTTCGTCCGCCGCCTTGGCCGTGACCCGGAGCATCACCTCGCCGGGCTTGGCATAGGTGGCAAGGCTGGGGTTGACCATGGCCTCCATCTTCTCCCGGAGAAGATATTCAATGCGGCTCTCCCCCATGCCGAAAACCTTGATCTGCCGGGAGACCATGGTCTCGCCGGACAGCTTTCGCAGATAGGGCGCGGCGCAGTGTTCAAACATGGGCAGGCACTCCCGGGGCGGGCCGGGCAGCAAGATCACCTGCACGCCCCCCTCTTCAAAGGCGCAGCCCGGGGCAGTACCCCAATGGTTGCGGAACACGGTGCAGCCCTCCGGCAGCCAGGCCTGCTGGCTGTTGTTTTCCGTATAGACCCGGGTGGAGTTTTTGGCAAACCATTCCCGGATGAACTGTTCTTCCTCCGGGTGATAGACCATCTTTCGTCCAAAAGCCTCGGCGATGACATTTTTCGTCAGATCGTCGTAGGTGGGGCCCAGGCCCCCGGTGGTGATGATCAGGTCCGCCCGGCCTCGGGCGATGGCAATGCTCTCTTTCAGCCGGGCAGGATTATCCCCCACCACGGAATGCCAGAACACATTGATGCCAAGCTCCGAGAGCATGTTCGAAAGATTGGCGGCGTTGGTATTCACGGTGTTTCCCAGAAGAAGCTCCGTGCCCACGCATAAGATCTCACAATTCATAGTCTTTATAGCTCACAGCGTATCGGTTCTCTTCCCTCAAAGGCCTCCTGCACCAGGGCCTCCACGTCCAGCTTTGCCTCCGCTTCCAGGATCTCGTCCAGCTTCGGCTTTGTGCGGGGATGGCGGGGGGTAAAGACGGTGCAGCAGTCTTCGTAGGGCAGAATGGAGGTTTCAAAGGTGCCGATCTTACGGGAGATGCTGATGATCTCTTCCTTGTCCATGCCTACCAGAGGCTTGAGGATGGGAAGTTTTATGCATTCCTGGGTCACGCCCATGGCCTCCATGGTCTGGCTGGCCACCTGACC
>CAZSAX010000084.1:0-2560 GCA_964605075.1 uncultured Oscillospiraceae bacterium | reverse complement strand
GCGCATCATGAAGCGGCGCATGATCACGGTAAAATACTCCTCCGGGCATTTTTCCCGGATCTCCGTCTGGATTTTGGTAAAGGGCACCACTTCCAGGGTGAGCCGGCCGCAGTAGGGCGTGAGGAGCCTGGCCAGATCCACCACCTTTTCCTTCGCCAGCTCCGAGGTGTAGGGGAAGGAGAAGAAATGCACCGGGATCAGCCGCAGGCCCCGTTTGGCCATCATGTAGGTGGACACCGGGCTGTCGATGCCGCCGGACAGCAGGGTCACGGCGCTGCCGTTGGAGCCCACGGGCATGCCCCCGGCGCCAGGCACCGGCGCGCCGTGGACATAGGCCGCCCGGTCCCGGACTTCGAGACATACGGTAAATTCCGGGTTGTGCATATCCGCCGTGAGGTTGTCAAAGGCCTCGTTCAGCTCCCCGCCCACATACTGGCTGAGCTGGATGCTGGTCATGGGGAAGCCCTTGTCGGAGCGCTTGGACTCCACCTTGAAGGTTTTGGCGGAAGAAAGCTCCTCGTGGAGGTACTCTTTGGCCTTGGCAAGGATCGCCTCCGGGGTTTTCTCGCAGGCGGCGGCCCGGGTCAGGCGCAGGATGCCGAACACCTTCTGCAAAGCCTCAAAGGCGGCGTCCATGTCCGCCTCTTCGTTTTTCGGCTCCACATAGATCACGGACTGCATCAGCGTCACCCGGAACTCCCCGCAGGGGCGCAGGCGGCGCTTGATGTTTTCCATCAGCTTCTGTTCAAAAAACTTTCGGTTCAGGCCCTTGAGGACGACCTCGCCCTCTTTGAGCAAAATAATATCGTTCATGTCGTTTCTTCCCAAATGTCGTAACTTCGGTATTGAATGGCCTCGGCCAGATGCTCGGGGCCGATGGTCTCCGCCCCCTCCAGGTCCGCGATCGTCCTGGCAACTTTCCGGATCCTGTCGTAGCTTCGGGCGGTGAGATTCAGGCTTTCAAAGGCCGCTTTCATCAGCGCCGAGCCCTCCTCGTCCAGAGCGCAGAAGCGCTCCATCTCCGCCGGGCTCATCCGGGCGTTGGTCTGCAGGCCGTCGCCAAAGCGCCGGGCCTGCTTCTGCCGGGCTTTGTCCACCCGGGCCTTGATGTCGGCAGAGCTTTCCCCGCTGGGTTTTGCCTTCAGTTCATCGTATTCCAGGGCCGGGACCTCCACCGTGATGTCGATGCGGTCCAGCAGGGGCCCGGAGATCTTGCTTTGGTACTTAAGGACGCTGTTTGGCGTGCAGCGGCAGCGCCCGGAGGGGTGGCCGTGCCAGCCGCAGCGGCAGGGGTTCATGGCACACACCAGCATAAAGCGGCTGGGATAGCTGGCGGAGCCCGAGGCCCGGGAGATGGTCACTTCCCCCTCTTCCAGGGGCTGGCGCAGGACCTCGATCACATCCCGGTGAAATTCCGGCAGCTCGTCCAGAAACAAAACCCCGTTATGGGCCAGGCTCATCTCCCCCGGCCGCAGCTCCACGCCCCCGGCAAGAGCCTGGCGGGAGGCGGTTTGGTTGGGCGCCCGGAAAGGCCGGCGGCTGAGAACGGGATTATCCGGCCCGGTGAGCCCGGCCACGCTCCAGATCTCCGTGCTGCGCAGGGCCTCTTCCCGGCTCATGTCCGGCAGAATACCCGGCAGGCGCTTGGCCAGCATGGATTTGCCCGCGCCGGGCGGGCCCACCATGAGGATGTTGTGTCCGCCGGCGGCGGCCACCTCCAGAGCCCGTTTCACGTTTTCCTGGCCCTTCACGTCAAAAAAGTCGGGATAATCCCCCGGCTGGGGCTGGATGGCCCGGGGCTTTTCGGGTGCTATGGCCCGCTCTCCGGCCAGATGGGCCAGCAGCTGCTTCACATCCGCCACGGGGTAGACCTCCACCCCCTCGGCATAGGCCGCCTCCGCCGCGTTGTCCGCGGGCACAAACAGCCGTTTTGCCCCTGCCCGCTGGGCCGCCAGGGCCATGGGCAGGGCACCCGCCACCGGGCGGAGCTGGCCGGTCAGGCTCAGCTCGCCGAAAAACATATCGCTTTCCGCCGGGGCTTTGATCTGCTCGCCGGCGCTGAGGATGCCCAGAAACACCGGCAGGTCATAGACCGTGCCGTTTTTCCTGGTGTCCGCCGGGGCCAGGTTCACCGTGACCCGGCTGACAGGGTATTCATAGCCGTTATTCTTGATAGCGGCGCGCACCCGATCCGCCGCCTCTTTCACGGCGGCGTCGGGCAGGCCCACGATATCGAGCCGGGGCAGGCCGGAGGAGATATAGACCTCCAGCTCCACCTCGTATCCCCCGATACCCCGCAGGCCCAGGGACCGGATGCGGGAATACATAGCTTATTCCTCCTCCAGGGCGGTGATGGCAATGTGCAGCTCATCCAGCTGCTTCTGCTCCACAACGGAGGGCGCGCCCATCATCAGGTCCTGTGCGTTTTTGTTCATGGGGAAGGGAATGATCTCCCGGATGGAGGCCTCGCCGGCCAGCAGCATGACCATGCGGTCCACGCCCGGGGCGATGCCCGCATGGGGGGGCGCGCCGTAGGTGAAGGCGTTGTACATGGCGGGGA
>CAZSAX010000083.1:0-8670 GCA_964605075.1 uncultured Oscillospiraceae bacterium | reverse complement strand
AGCCTGTCATCATCTGCGGCGACCTGAATGTGGCCCATCAGGAGATCGACCTGAAAAATCCTTCCACCAACCGGGGCAACCCCGGCTTTTCCGACGAGGAGCGGGGCAAGATGACGGAGCTTCTGGCTTCCGGCTTCACCGACAGCTTCCGCTATCTCTATCCGGACAAAAAGGATGCCTACTCCTGGTGGAGCTACCGGGCCGCCGCCCGCAGCCGGAACGTGGGCTGGCGCATCGACTATTTTCTGGTGTCCGACCGTCTGTCGGAAAAGATCTCGGATGCCTACATATTTGCAGACATTGAGGGCAGCGATCACTGCCCCGTGGGATTGGATATACTGTGGTAAAGATCGGAAACCTTGAAATCAATGGCCGGCTCATGCTGGCCCCCATGGCCGGGGTCACGGACGCCGCCTTCCGCCTGGAATGCCGGAAGCAGGGCGCAGCCCTGGCCGTGACGGAGATGGTCTCCAGCCGGGGACTTGTCTACAAAGACGAAAAAACCAAAGAGCTTCTCTACGCCCCGGAGGGCGACAGCCCGCTGGGGGCCCAGATCTTCGGCTCCGAGCCGGAGATCATGGCGGAAGCCGCCCCCATGGCCATCGAGCAGTCCGGCGCCCAGCTTCTGGACATCAACATGGGCTGCCCGGTGGGCAAGGTGGTCCGCAGCGGCGACGGCAGCGCCCTGATGCAGGCTCCGGACAAGGCACAGAAGATCATCGAGGCCTGCGTGCGCACCGCCGGCGTCCCCGTCACGGTGAAGTTCCGCAAGGGCTGGGACAGCGGCAGCGTCAACGCCGTGGAATTTGCCCAAATGTGTGAACAAGCCGGCGCCGCCGCCATCTGCGTCCACGGGCGCACAAGAGTACAGCTGTACGGGGGCGTGGCGGACTGGGACATCATCCGGGATGTGAAAAAAGCCGTAAACATCCCCGTCATTGCCAACGGCGATGTTTTCTCCGCCGAGGACGCCCTCTCCATCCTCCGCCGCACCGGGGCGGACATGCTGGCCATCGGCCGGGGCAGCTTCGGCGACCCCTGGCTCTTTGCCCGCTGCCGGGCCGCCCTGGAGGGCCGGGAGCCCCCCAGGGAGCCCAGCCTTGCGGAAAAAATTGATTGCGCCATGGCCCAGTTTGCCAACGCCGTGCAGTGGAAGGGCGAAAAGATCGCCTGTCTGGAAGCCCGGAAGCAGTTCTGCTGGTATCTGCGGGGCGTGCGCAATTCCGGGCCATACAAAAAAGAGATCGTGCAGGTAAACACCCTGGAGGACATCCGCCGCATCGGCGAGCGGATCAAACGGGAACTGAGGTGATACATTGACCCGAAGGGAAGAAATGGAGCTCATCCGCCGCATCACCGGCGGCGAGCCGGAGCTGTTTGAGCAGCTGGTGCTGGCCCATCAGAAAACCGTATACAACCTGGCCCTGCGCATGACCCGCAATCCCGAGGACGCCCAGGACTGCGCCCAGGAGGCTTTTCTGAAAGCCTACCGCTCCCTGCACCTGTTTCGGGGCGAGTCCGGCTTTTCCTCCTGGCTCTACCGGCTGACCACCAACGTCTGCCTGGATTTCCTTCGCAAACGCAGCCGCCGGGAGGAAGTCAGTCTGACCTACGAGGACGAAGACGCCCAAAGCGCAGAGATCCCCATAGCGGATGAGCGCTTCTCCCCAGAAGCGGCTTTGGAGAAAAAAGAGCTGCGCCAGGCCCTGCAGGAGGGCCTGGAGACCCTGCCGCCGGAATTCCGGCAGGTACTTCTGCTGCGGGAAGTGGGCGGACTGAGCTATGAAGAGATCGGCCGGGAACTCGCTCTGGAAGAGGGCACCGTGAAAAGCCGCATCTTCCGGGCCCGAAAAAAACTGGCCCGCCACCTGGTGAGAGCCGGGAACTTTTCCCCCGGCACAGCGTCCGATGAAAAGGAGGTGTGGTAATGGACTGCGGATACTTTGAAAACCTCATAGAGCGGATGCCGGAGGAGCCCCTTTCCCCGGAGGAAAGCACCGCGCTGAACGAGCATCTGAGCCGCTGTGCCCCTTGCCGCGCCCTGCAGGAGGCCTACGCCTTTCTTTCTCAGGATCTGGCGGAGCTGGAAGAAGCGCCGGAAACCCTGGCCGGAAATGTAATGAACGCCGTATGGGCGGAAAACCGAAAGCTCGTAAAAAGCAGCCGGCGCCGCCGCGTCACCGGCTGGGCCGCTGCCGCCGCCTGCGTGGCGCTGGCCGTGGGCGTCGGCTTCCCCCTGTTCGCCCCCAAAGGCAGCAGCCGCGCGGACCTTGCCATGCCTGCCGCGGAATCCGCAGCCGCCCCGCAGGCCCTTGCCGAGGAAGCCGTGTCCGGGAACACCACCCCGATGGAAGCGGCCGCAGAATCCCGCTCCGTAGTGGCGGAAGCCCCGCTGGAGCCCCGGATTGCCTCCCTGACCGGCGGCGACGAGGATATCGCCGCTTACAGCGAGGAGAACGCCGAAGCCGGCGCCGATACCGGCCTTGGCACCGAAACAGATCTTCCCTTGACCGCCGCCCTTATCCCCGCCAGCGACGCCGTCCCGGCCGCCGAAGAAGCCGCCCCCGGTGCGGCCAGCGCGCCGGAAACCGCCCCGGAAGAAATGGCGGAAGCCGAGCTTGCGGATGCGCCGGCCCCGGAACCGGAACCGGCGGACACGGACAGCCTGCTGGCCGCTATCTGCGTGCCCGGCGGCGAAAGCCTGCCGTTGGAGGAGTATACCATGGCGTATTCCTTTGAGCACAAAGGCACGGTGTATGAATTCCTGCTCTGGGACGGCCGCCTGTGGTGGCGCAGCGACGGGGAAAGCCGCCCCACGCTCTCCCCCGCCGGCGAGGCCGAGCTTTTCACCCTGATAAACTGACAAAACGCCCGTGAGCCTCCGCTCACGGGCTTCCCTTTATTCAATTTCCAGCACCAGGCCGCTCTCCAGCGCCTGCACCCGCTCCCCCAGCGCTTCCCGAAGGATGGCCAGCGCTTTTTCCCCGGTGCAGTGGCCGGTGACAATGTGTTCCACACCGGTCGCCTCCAGCCGTCGGGCAAAAGCGCACACCTCATCCGCCGGCGTCTCATACAGATGGAAGCCACCGAGAATAAAGGCGATCTTCTTTCCGGGAAAAGTCGTCTGCACCTCCCGCAGGACTACATCCGCCCCGGCATGACAGCAGCTGTTGTACACCGCCAGCCCCCACTCCGGGCAGAGGGGCGCTTCGCCCCGGTTATCCACAAGGATCTTCGCGATCATATCCGTTCCTCCGAATCCTATGAAAAAGCGACCGCCGGCAACAGCCCGCGGTCGCTTTTGGCATCAGCCCTTCAGAGAGCAGACGTAATCGTAAATTGCCTGGGCGGAGTTGAAGTTTTCCGGCTCCAGATCGGCCATGGAGATCTCGATATCGAACTCATCCATCAGCTCGTTCACCAGGGCGGTGATGTCAAAAGAGCCCAGAATGCCGTCGTCAATGAGAGCTTCTTCGTTTTCAAAGTCCACGTCGGGACGCAGGTCCCGCAGAATCTCCATCAGTTTTTCCATGAGTAACCTCCGTAAAAAATATGTTTTCAGCGGCCTTGCCGCAAAGCTACAGGGATCAGACCAGCTTCTTTTCAAACTCCAGCAGGTCCTGTTTGCGCTCCTTGATGCGCTTGGCGGGAATGCCCACATAGATGCCCCAGGGCTCCGTGCTCTTGTCGATCATGGTCATGGAGCCGAAGGCGCAGCCCTCGCCGATGGTCACCCCGGGAAGAACCGTGCTGCCGGTGCCGATGAGCACATGCTTGCCCAGCACGATGGGAAGATTCTTCTCAAAGCGGAAAGCATGGGGTACGGTGGGGTTGTTGAGGCTGGCACCGGAGAAATCGTCGCTGGTGGCATAAAAGGACACCCGGGACGAAATGCCGGAAAAATCGCCGATGGTGATGCTGGCCTCCCCGGCGTAGAGCTCGTCGTTGGAGCTGATGTGCACATGATCGCCGATGGTGATATCGCCGTTGAGGATGGTGAAATCATCGATGAGAACATGGTTGCCGATGGAGATGGTTTCCGGGGTGTAGATGCGGCAGGTCCGGCTGATGAGCACCCGCCGGCCCAAAGAGCGGAATCCGAGCTCCTTGAGCTCTTTGTTGGTGTAATAGGGGTTGAGCTTCATATCCGATCCTCCTTAATAAAAGGCATAGACTTCCACAGACTGCGCGTCAAAGCCCTCCGGCAGCCAGGCGCTGAAGCCGCCCTCGTTGGGGCTGGCCTCATAGACCACACCGTCGGAAACCAGATACACGCAGGAATCCACCGCCGTCTCCGGCAGCGTTCCTTCGATATAGCCATAACCGGCCAGACTGGAAGAAGCGTTCTCCGTGCTGATCTCGCTTTCGCAAAGCACAGCCCCCTCCAGCACACCGGCCTCCCGCGCAGGCGCGGGGAACACGGCGCTGTAGTCCAGCAGATAGTCCAGCGTCCGCTCTGCCAGTTCAATGACCACATAGTCCGCCTCGCAGCTTTCGATCATATCCAGCGGATAGGCCGTCAGCCGGGAGAAGCAGGCGTTTTCAAAATTCTGCGCCAGGTAGGGATAGAGGTTGCGGCCGGAGGAATCCCGGAACATAAGCAGCGATCCGCTGCCGGCGGGATTTTCCGTTTGGATCTTGATATCGTCGTAATTCCGGAAATTGCTGACATAGCTGAAATCAAAGCCCGGCTGCCAGTGGTAGTCCGTTTCCAGAAGCGTTCCGGTGGGATAAAGGATCTGGTAAAGGTCGCCGCTGTGTTCCTCCGCGGTTTCAAAAGGTCCGGCAAAATAATCGCTTTCAATGCCCAGGGACGCGTTGATGGCATCCGCCGCCAGGGCCGCGCCCTTGCTGTTCCAATGGCTGTCATACTGCCAGTAAAGGACCTCGTCCTGCTGAGAGAAGGCTTCGTAAAGGTCGGCGTAATTCACACCCTGCGCCTCCAGCTCCGCCGCCAGACGCTCCAGATTGCCCGGCTCGTTGACGCTGACAAAGTCGGGGGTGTATTCGGTGTAAAGGCTGTACTTGCCGCAGGGCACCGTGAAAACGAACTCCGCGCCCAGGCTCTGGCAGTATTCCTGCATCAGCCACACCCGCCGGGCACAGCACCAGAGCTGCCGCTCGGTCATAAGGTTGGCACCGGTCATGTCATAGACCGATTCACTGTAAAACAGCCAGCCATCCTTGCCCAGCACCACGCTGTCGCTG
Organism: uncultured Oscillospiraceae bacterium; assembly: GCA_964605075.1. GTDB lineage: Bacteria > Bacillota > Clostridia > Oscillospirales > Oscillospiraceae > CAJOIG01. The sequence continues at coordinate 3,462 of CAZSAX010000083.1, read as the reverse complement.
GTGGTGCTGTGAAGAACCGAGGCGTTGAGGCTGTTCCAGCCATTGATGCAGTCCAGCCGCAGATAAAAGCACTTGCCGATATAATCCCGCAGATCCCCCAGATAGTCCCAGTTGATGCTGCCGTCGTAATTCTTCAAAACCGGCTTTGCCACCCGGACTTCGTTGGCCACAAAATCCGAGGGCCCCGCGATCAGCATGCCCACGCTGGGGATCGCGCAGGCGGCAAAAAACAGAACAATAAAGAGAATGTAAAGTGTCTTTTTCATAGCGCCGCCCCTTAAAACTGCAGATAGATGAAGGGCTGGAAGCCGCTGCCCGCCATGCACATCACGGAAAGCACAAACAGTCCCGCACACACCACATAGCTCACCGGCTCACCCCACGTACCGCTGTGCTTTTTCAGCCAGGGCAGAAGTCCCGCCGCCCCGGCGATGCCGGCGGCAAAGCAAAGGATATTCAGGCCGCTTCCCAGCTGCTGCAGCAGAAGCGTTGCCTCCGGCGCAAAGTGCCAGCCGGTAAACATGGCCGCATAGAACTGCCCCACCTGCTGCATGCTCCCGGCCCGGAACAGCACGGTTCCCATAAGGATGATGAAGATGGTGTAAACATGAAGCAGCGCCCGGCCGGCCGCCGTCTTTTTCAGTTTCTGGGTCCGCAGGATGCCAAGGCCCTCCAGCAGACAGAACAGGCCATGCCACAGACCCCAGAGCACATAGGTCCAGGAGGCGCCGTGCCACAGACCGGTGAGCAGCCACACCACCGCGGTGGGAATGAGCAGCGACAGCCGGTTGGCCTTGGCCCGGCCATACTTGGCGGACCATTTTTTATAAAGCTTCTGCAGCGGCGGGCTGATGACCATAGGCATATAGAGGTAGTTGCGGAACCAGGTGGTCAGGCTGATGTGCCAGCGCTTCCAGAAGTCGGTCAGATCCAGGGCGGTATAGGGCTGCTCGAAGTTTTCCGGGAAATCGAAGCCGAACATTCGGGCGATACCCAGCGCCATATCGGTGTAGCCGGAGAAGTCGAAATAGATCTGCAGCGCATAGCCGATCACCGCCAGCCATGCCAGCCGGGCGTCCAGTGCCGTGCTGGCAAAGAGCTGATCCACCGCCGCGCCCAGAATGTCGGAGATGAGCACCTTTTTCGCCATGCCGACGATGAAGCGCCGCAGGCCCTGGGCAGTTTTTTCCGCCGAACAGCTGCGCTGGTCGATCTGGGGAGACACGGTCTTGTAGCTCAGGATGGGGCCGGAGAGGATGTTGGGAAACAGGCTGATGTACAGCAGCACCCGCCAAAAGCTCCTGGACATATTGGCCGGCTTCCGGCTCACCTCCAGCACATAGCTCAGGCCCGTGAAGGTGAAAAAGGAGATGCCCAGAGGCAGCGCCAGCCCCGGCAGGGCGATGGAGGTCCCCAGCAGGGCGTTCAGGTTCTCCACAAAGAAGTCCAGATACTTGAACACCGCCAGCAGCCCCAGGTTGATGATGACCGCCAGGGTCACCACGGGCTTGCGCTTTTTCTTGTCCTCAATCGCGCCCAGAATGCGTCCGGCGCCCCAGTTGACAAGCACGGAGATCAGCAGCAGCGGCAGATACCGCAGGCCGCCGAAGCAGTAAAACAGCAGACTGAACACGATCAGAACGCCGTTTTTGGCCTTCATCCCCGGCACCAGCCGATAGATCACATACAGGATCGGGAAAAAGGCAAACAGGAAAATGGCACTGGAAAATACCATTGGTTAAAGCTCCCTTCGGTCTTCGGGCCGCTGCCCTCAGACGATGTAGGTCTTTTTCAGGGTAACGCGGTCGATCTTGTCGTTGATCGTCATGGGCAGGCGGTCCAGATGGACATAACGGTTGGGCAGCATGTAGCTGGGCAGCTTCTGCTTCAGAATGCCGTGAAGCTCGCCGTCGTCGATGCCGCCGGTATACACACAGACGATCTCATCCTTTTCCGCATCAAACAGGCAGCAGCCGTTGCCAACGGCCTCCACCGCCAGCAGAGCGGTCTCGATCTCGCCCAGCTCGATGCGATAGCAGCCCTGGTGCTTGATCTGAAAGTCCTTGCGGCCCAGGAACATGATCTCGCCCCGCTCGTTCCAGCGGGCCAGGTCCCCGGTGCGGTACATGCGCTCGATAAAGGCCGTGTTCAGCGGGTTCTGCACAAAGGCCTTTTCCGTCTGAGCGGGGTTGTTGTAGTAGCCCATGCTCAGGCAGCTGCCCAGCACGCAGAGCTCGCCGGTCTCCCCCACCGCCGCTTCTTTGTTTTCATCGGTGAGGATGAGGATGCGGCTGTTGCCGCAGGCCCGGCCGATGGGCAGCGGATCCTCGTCGGCAAAATCCCGGTCCACGATGTAGTAAGAGCAGACATCGGTGATCTCCGTGGGGCCGTACATGTTCACATACTGGGCCGCCGGCACCGCCCGCCGCCACTGGTTGAGCTGGCGGTTGGGCATGACCTCGCCGCAGAAATAGATCTTTTTGAGGTAGGTGGGCTGGATCTGCTCCAGAATGCCGGAGTTGGCAATGGCGATCAGCGCCGAAGGCACAAAGAAGATGGTGTTGATCTCATGCTCTTCCAAAAAGCGCATCATGGTCTTGTGGAAGGAAAAGCACTTGCGGGGAATGATCCAGGTGGTGGCGCCGTTTTTCAGCGTGCTGTAAATGTCCAGGGTGGAGTTGTCGAACACAAAGGGGGCCTGATTGCCCAGCGTGCAGCTTTCGTCGATCCCCAGGGTCTCGTGCAGCCAGTCCGCATAGTCGATCATGCTCCGGTGGGCGATGGTCACGCCCTTGGGCACCCCAGTGGAGCCGCTGGTGAAAAGAACATACAGCAGGTCCGTGTCCACATGCTGGGCCCGGACGGCGGCCAGGGCCGTTTCGTCTATTTCCGTTTCGCAGGCCAGCTCAAAATCCGCCGTGGGGATCCCTTCGGCGATCGCCTGGGCCGCGGCGGCATTTTTTGCGTCGTAAAAGACAAAGGCCGGCTGCAGGGTGTCAAAAATGAGCCGGATGCGATCGGCGGGCATTTTGGTGTCCAGAGGCACATAGAAGCAGCCCGCCGCCACCGCAGCAAAGAAGGCCGCCAGGCATTCCGGCGTTTTTTCCATAAACACCGCCACGGGCCTGCGGGGCGCAATTCTTGCCGCAAGGTAGGAACCGGCCCGGTTCACCCGGTCCTGCAGCTGAGCAAAGCTCAGCGTACTCTTTTCACCGCCAAAGGCGATCTTGTCGGGAAAACGCTGCGCGGATGCCTCCAGGTATTCCAGCACGTTTGTGATCATTTTCCATCCTCCAAAATCAAGCCGCGAAGCACTCGCGGCCCGTTCCACTTTTATACTAAATATACTAAAATATTATACACACCCCACTACATATTGTCAACGGAAACAGCCTTGCCCTCCCGGCGCAAAAACACGCCGCCTCCGGCCGCAAAAAAAGGAAAGCCTTTCGGCTTTCCCTT
>CAZSAX010000082.1:0-9338 GCA_964605075.1 uncultured Oscillospiraceae bacterium | reverse complement strand
TTTACGGATTCCGAATCCGATATACTCGCTCCGGAATGAACAATCAAACAACAAATGAGAGTAATGCTCCATTTATGAGGAGAAGACTGACTCTCTGGATAGCCTTTTCCCTACTCTCATACATCCTGTGTTGTTTGTGTTCGCCGGCATTATCATGCTTTGCCAACTATAATGGTCATTCCTTAGACCAAAATGTGTACCATCTCATCGGCAAATACTGGATGGAAGGCTCCATTCCATATAAAGATTTCGGGGATTTAAAAGGGCCTTTACTGTATCTGATATATGGGCTCGCCTCTCTGGTTACACCGTTATCTTTCTCTGCATTAACTTTGTTCCACGCCCTCCTTATTGGAGTTGGATTTCTATTTGCGTACGAGTCGCTGAAATTGTTTCTGCCTTCAAAATGGGCAATTCTGGCTTTCCTGGCATATCTGAGTTATGCGGTTCCTTTCGGCGGAAACCCCTCCGAATATGTATGGACGATGCAACACATCGTCTGGTACTTTGTTCTCTGCTACCTGAAAGAAGGAGGCAAACCGTTCCAATGGGCGGCATTAATCACAACTGGATTCTGCGTCGGAGCCACCATCTGCCTCAAATACAACCTCATCATTGCTTTTTTCCCTTCCTGCGTATTGATGCTATTTTGCAGCCGATACAAATGGTACCAATCCCTCCTGATTCTCTCTATCGGCTGTCTTTCCACTCTCCTCCCTTTCGTCATCTATTTTCACAGCAATGCAGCGCTTGCAGACCTGGTGGAGGAATACTTCCTCACTGCCATCAAGTATGGGGGTGTTCCGATAAATCAATCCGTGATATGCACCTCCAACATAAGATTGTTGCAGGAATTGCTGCCGTTTAAGTATGAAATGTTGCCAACAGCCCTACTGACAGCCAGCGGCAGCATAGTTCTCGTATTAAGTTTGATTCCGTTCGCAGCCTGCCAAACATTCCAGATAAAGAGAACCGGCATTATACTACACCTCTCCAGCATCATTCTTACATCTGTTGTCTTATACATGGGGCCGCATAAATGGTCTCACTATGCATTTTCGCTGCATCCCTTCCTGATAACGGCGTTTGCAGGTGTATTTAAGTTTATCGATCTCCGAGTCCATCGCCCATCCCTCCGTTACTGCCTCGTATGCTGCGGGCTGAGCATTCCCCTATTGATGGTTTCACTATTCACCCACCGCACTATAAAATACAGTAATTTTGGCTCCACAGCGGACCTAAAGAGCGTAGCCGCTCATATCAAAAACTCAACCTTCATCACAGATGGCACAGCGAACATCATTCTGTATCGACTGACCGGCACGAAACCGCCACTCAAACACTTTGTTCCACAGTATATTCAAGGAGGAATGAAACTACACTATAATGAAATTCTCGCATACATCTCAACCAGGCAGCCAGAGTATCTGATACTGTCAGATTCCCAGGCAAACGTTCTGATACCACGTCTTTTCCAGCATGGACTTTCCTACACGAAATGTCCCACTTCTGAATCCATTGGCGTATACAAAAAAAACTAAGCACTTATTATGAATACTCTTTATATCATCATCCCGGCATATAACGAGGAACAAACTATTTCCCGCGTCATTGAGGAATGGTATAAAATTATTGAAAAGCACCATAGTAATGGGACATCTCGCCTAATAGTTGTCGATGATGGGAGTAAGGATGCCACGTACAATATCATGCTTGAAATGGCAAAAGAGCGCACCTTGTTCACTCCCATCTCCAAACCGAATAGCGGACATGGGGCAACTGTACTTTTCGGATATCAACACGCCTTGGAACAAGGGGCCGATTATATCTTTCAAACAGATTCCGATGGGCAAACCCAAGCAGATGAGTTTGAAGCATTTTGGCAGAAAAAGGAAGACAATGACATGGTCATCGGCTGGCGTCATCAGCGTGAAGATGGTTTTTCAAGAGTCATTGTCACGAAAGTCCTTCAGTTGGTAATCAGGCTCTGTTTTGGTGTATGGATTACCGATGCGAACACACCATTCAGACTTATCAAGTCAGAAACACTGCGGCAACACATCGGGAAAATACCGGCAGGGTTCAATCTTTCAAACGTTATCCTCTCTGTTCTGATTGCTAAATCCGGCTGCAAAGTCACCTACATGCCGATTACATTCAAACCACGTCAGGGAGGCGTGAATTCAATCAACATCAGAAAAATCATCGGCATCGGATGGAAAGCGCTCAAAGATTTCATGACCATTAACCGAGCCATCAGCACCAAATAAGATGAAAAAACTCATCATCAAATATAGAAGCCTGATTGCATATGTTTTCTTCGGAGTATTAACCACGTGCGTTAACGTTGTCTCCTATTACATTCTGACAGAAATCACCAATTGTCAAAACATCCCCGCTACGGCAGCAGCGTGGGCAATAGCCGTTTGCTTCGCTTTTATTACAAATAAGTTGTTGGTTTTCAGCAGTGTCTCATTTAAAGCCAGGGTCTTTATATGGGAATTCTGTTCCTTTTATGCGTGCCGTCTTTTAACCGGCTGCTTTGACCTGACCATCATGTACCTTGCTGTGGATATAGCGAATTTGCAACCAACCATCTGGAAAACGCTTTCAGATATTCTGGCCATCATTCTCAATTACATAGCCAGCAAATGTATTGTATTCAAAAGGGGAATTCTTCCTGAAAAAAAATATTAGTGCGATTCACCTATCACCAACTTTCCTAGTGTCTTGTTTAGTTAGTTCTTTACAATAATGTATATATCTGCTATAATAAGGTCGTCATGAAAAAAGCAAGCCTTGAAATAGCAGCAGAAGATGTCCAAATACTGCAAAAGATTCTTCGTTGCCCAACTTCCGAATCAAGAGATATTTTGCGGGCAAAAATAATTCTCGGTTTTGCAGACAATAAATCAGGATATCAAATTGCCAAGGAATTGGAAGTTGATTTCCATACCGTCAATAAATGGCGTAAGCGATATTCCGAACTTGGTCTTGCCGGGTTAAAAGACGCTTATCGTAGTGGGCAACCGAGCCGATTAGAGGGAGATAAGGTTAAAGAGATTCTTGACAAAACAATGCATTGCATCCCTAAGGAAGCAACTCATTGGTCTTTAAGGCTGATGAGCAAATATGTAGGAGTTTCTGTATATCTTGTGAGCAAGGTATGGAAAGCTGCAGATCTCAAACCTCATCTCCGTAGTACGTTTAATTTCAGTAAAGACCCTGATTTTGCAGACAAGGTGATAGATATCATAGGCCTATATATGGCTCCGCCGGTTGATGCAATAGTCCTTTCGGTTGACGAGAAGACACAGATTCAGGCACTTGACCATACTCAACCATTATTGCAATTATCACCTCACCAGATAGAGAAACATACTCATGATTACATACGCCATGGCACTACAAGTCTTTATGCCGCATTTGACATAGCAACAGGACGAGTTATCGGAAAGACCAATAAACGACACAGAGCTAAGGAGTTCATCTCATTCCTGAACCTCATAGATAATCGGATGCAGTCCAGAAAGAACAAAGAGAACATACACATCATCCTGGACAATAGCTCAACGCACAAAACAAAGGAGGTCAAAGAATGGTTGAAAGCTCATCCAAACTATCATTTTCATTTTACTCCAACAAGTTCATCATGGTTGAATGCTGTGGAAAACTGGTTTTCTCGATTAGAACTCAAGGGATTGCAAAGAAAAGCATTTCAAAGTGTAAAGCAACTTAGAGAACACTTAAGACAATTTATTGTGACCTATAATAAAAACTCGGCCAAGCCCTTTGTATGGAAAAAGCCTGCTCAGCAAGTTTTGGATTCTGTAGAACGCGCGAAACAGCATGCGACAGTTCAAACAGCCCCAACCGTATTGTAATGGATTAACTCGGCAAGACACTAGATATGTTACCCCCCCCCGATTTTATACACCGTTAATACTAAATGGGTTGCAATTACATCGCTTCTCTATTTGCTTATTCCCAATTATCTCTTTGTATGTGGTTGGTTGAATACAGGTGTTGCAATTCCTGTCTGTGCAGCACTAATGGGAGCAACGGTCTGGATTATAAGACTGCTGCCATCGGTAAACTTGAGCTTTTCTCGAACCGAGCTTAACCGACTCTTCGTTGTTCTCGTATCCTGCCTGATTGTAGTGGAAATGGTAGGGTTTCACGGGCACAGTCTGCAACATGGGGACTTTTTTGTACGCAACCCAATCTATGAAACACTGATACGCGATGAATGGCCTTTATATAACCAGGATGGCCAATACTTCGTCTATTATATGAGTTTCTGGCTGCCACCAGCCATCCTTGCAAAAGTCACAGGTTTTAACCCCGCGACACTATTGTGGTTATGGGCATACATCGGTATAGCGCTGGGCTTCCTTGTGTTGTTTCTGCGCATACGTAGTCGGGTACTTACTTTGTTTATCTTGTTACTTTTAATTGGAGCTGTATGGGATTGGGGGTTCGTTCAGAACAGCATTCATTACAGAGCCCAATTCTCGCCCTTCTACGCCATACTAGATTCGTGGTTGGAATATCTGAACCTGCTTCCTGTCCACGTTCCCTGGCGAACGGCACTCAACTGTACATTCAATCATTCCATACCTGTTTTCCTCACATTTGCCATTCTTGTTTGTCCATACGTTCCTCGGTTGCTCTATCCGTTTTTTGCCGCGCTGATGGTCTCAGGAAGTCCACTGGGCGCTATCGCTATATTCGGAATCCTGATATACAGACTACTTCCTTACTTTTCAAACCTGAAACAATTTTGCGCGTTGGCAAGCAAATGGTATCTATGGATTGCTACGCTGCTGGTTGCGCTGGTCGCCCTCTATTTTGCAGAAGGCTCATCTGCAGTCGCTCCCCGTTGGGCGTGGGAAAAGACTCCGGTTTATAGAATCGAAAAGGTCCTTGCCTGCACCGGCCAACTAGCGGGAGCGGCTTTCATGATAGCAGCCTCATTCTTCTTCCTGTACAGATACAGAAGGACAGGAATGTTTATCTACATGATTTCAATGTTCGCGCTTTGCTCATTATTTTTCATGGGCACCGTTAACAATGAATGGCAATTCAAAGCATCCCTGCTGCCCTATTGCTGTTTTTCGTTTCTTGCCTCACACGCATGGAAACACATGCAACGCAGGATGCGCACTATATTCTTTCTTTTTATATTATTCAGCAGCGGCCTCGTTGTCAGAGACGTCATCAACATTCTCCGTACTTACTCTTGGAATGAAACCCGGATACAAGAAAATATCCGAGACGAATGGCAAGGAACCCTATATCACCCTGAACATTGGGCTTCCTCCGCCTTTTGGGGAGACGACAAGGTCAATCCCATATTTATCCAGAAGCCAAATTCGCCAAAAACTACTATTTCAGAAAATAAGTGATTGCTTCTTGTCAGGAGACGGTTCATTTTTTAGGCTTCATGATTCACGCGTCCCACTGCCAAACATTTTTACCCTCCGAAACAACTCAACACATGTAGATTCCAGACGAACAGATATCGAATCTAGCATCACATCCAGACGCGACAAGCGGAACAATATAATACGCCCCCATTCAATCAGGGAGCACCCCGAGTATACACTCAAAGCCAGCACGACAGGAACATAACAACAATAGCCCCAGTCACTGTACCATAACTCCACATGTTCCAACAGCCATTTGAAAGCAAATGGATGAACGTGTATCAAATAGACACCAAATGACAGCGAAGACATAACTGATAGAATCTTCGCTATGCTGGCAAACTTACAATTTTTCCAACGACTGAACAATACAAAAACGCTAACTGAGTACAACACTACAAAGGGAGAACTCAGACCGCCTACCGCATTGGATACCCAAGCACTATCAATTACGATCTTTAGCACCGTAGGAATAAAGATGCATATGGCTATAGCCGACAACAAAACGAGGCATGGAACATCAATAGGATATTTACGAATATATGCTCCAACCAAGTAAAGCACAATAAACCACACAAAAACATTTCCGCCCCCATAGATAGCCTCAAAACACATCATGTTCATGATAGGCAAAATTCCGGCAGTCACCAGTAGCAATGATAAGAGCGTTTGCTTATCTATTCTATGTATAGCTCTATTTAAGAATGGGATAAGCAGATAAAGAGCTGAATATGCTGCAAAAAACCAATAACAGCTGCCAAACATTATCTTAGCAATATAGTATCTTGCCAAGCCAAAATCGTAATATCCTGAACTTATACCGGCCCTATCAAGCACATAGAAAAGGAATATTATACCAATGGTATAGAAGGCTACCGGATACCATAGCCTGAAATAACGTAAACAGGTCCATTTCTTATCAATCAGGAAAAACCCCGTTATGAGTACAAATATATTTACTCCTGCAATTGCTACACTATGCATGAAGCACATCAACAGATTATAAAAATCATCATCCGGATTTTGCGGATATATCATATGCAATAAACAAACCATCAACATTGCAATCACGCGCAACGCATTCAGGCCTACGTGCCCCCCCTTAACAATCTCGTAACTCTTTGACATTACGCAATTAACGCCTCCACAACATAAACTCATATCATCTTTATTCCATTTTACCAATACCATTTGTATATACACGAAATTCTCGAAATTAACTTCATCACTGCACCGTAGAGCGGTACTCTGCGCGTCGCAAAATGGCCTTGGCCTCGCCGAGGAGGAAGAAGGAACCGCAGATGAGGGTGCCGGCGGGCATATCAGCCAGGCATTCTTCCAAGGTGGCGGGGGTGGTGATGGGAGCGGCGGATGCAGCCTGCACCTTGGCACGCAACTCTGCCGGGGGCAGGATGCGCGGGGATTGCACCGGGGGCAGCACCCACTCGCCCACAATGGGGGAGAGCAGCTCCAGCACCTCGTCCAGTGCCTTATCGGCCGAGCCGGCATAGATGCAGCGGGCTTTGCGGTCGCCGTATGTCTCGCGCCAGGTGCGGGTGAGCACCTTCAAGGCGTGCGGATTGTGCGCACCGTCCATGATGACGCCGGGCTGCACTTCCTCGAAGCGCCCGGACCAGCGCACTTCGGCCAGGCCGCGGGCCTCCTCCCCGGCGCTGCAGAGGAAATGCGGCAGCGCCCGCAGGGCAGCCAACGCCAGGGCGGCATTGCGCCGCTGGTGGGCGCCCTTCAGCCCGAGCGGCTGGTCGCATTCCGTGGAAACCACCCGGCAATAGGTATCCATACGCTGCGCGGCCTCATGAATCGCGCGCATGGCCTCCGGCTCCTGCGGGGCGGAAACCGCCGGACGGTGCCAGGAAAGGATGGCGGCCTTTTCCCCGGCCACCTCGTAAAGAGTTTCGCCCAGGTACTGGGTGTGATCCAGCCCGATGGGGGTCAGCACCGCCACATCCTTGGGCACGGCATTAGTGGCATCCAGCCGGCCACCCATGCCGGTTTCCAGCACGATGAGCTCCACCTCCTGCTCCGCAAACCAGAGCATGGCCACGGCCAGCACCAGCTCAAAGAACGTAGGACACGGGGTCCAGTCCTGCACAAGCGTACGCACCTTATTGATAAGCCGCGCGGCATCCGCATCCGGGATATTTTCCCCGTTCACGCGGATACGCTCGCTGAACTCCACCAGATGCGGCGAGGTGAACAACCCGGTCTTGTAACCGGCAGCGCGGGCCACGCTCTCGCAGAACGCGCAGGTGCTTCCCTTGCCATTCGTACCGGCCACATGGATGACCTGCGCCCGCGGATACAGCACGCCGCAAGCAGAAAGCAACCGCGTCACCCCCTCCAGCCCCAGCTTGATGCCGAAAGCCTGCGTCGAATACAGCCAATCAAGGGAATTGACTAATGACGATTGACTATTGACAATTGGGTGGGTCATGCAAAAGCTTGTTTTGTGTTTTTGGGGGCGGTGATGGCACTGGCGGTCATGATATTGCGAAGCTCGACAGCTTCATTCTGGAAGGGGGTGGCTCTCGATGCCTCCACCTCACCAGAGCAAATCAGCAGTTCCAGCCAATAGATGACTTCATCTGCTTCCTCCCCACATATTTTAATTTTCGACACGAAATCAGCAGGACTCTTTGCGAGGTTCGCAGCTCGGTAATTGGCACCGACCGAGGTACCGCAGCGAAGCAGCTGCTTACCCAGCACCTCAGCTACAGCATGGCCCTGCAGATACTGGCATAAACGCACAATGCGCAACCCGAACTCCAGCGTTCTCTCACGCAATTCTGCCGCATTCATACAAATAGTCAATAGTCAATTGTCAATAGTCAATTGTCAATCGTCAATATCTATATGCTTCTGCCTTGTAGGGTCCTTCCACCGGCACGCCGATGTAGTCGGCCTGTTTCTGAGTGAGGGTGGTGAGGTGCACGCCGAGCTTGGCGAGGTGCAGGCGGGCCACTTCTTCGTCCAGCTTCTTGGGCAGCACGGTCACGGAAGGCTTAGCGGTCTCGCGCTCCTGCCAGAGGGCAATCTGAGCCAGCACCTGGTTGGTGAAGCTGTTACTCATCACAAAGGAAGCGTGCCCCGTGGCGCAGCCCAGATTCACCAGGCGACCTTCAGCCAGCAGGTAGAGGCTGTGGCCATCCGGGAAGGTGTATTTATCCACCTGGGGCTTGATGTTGGTGCAGACGATGCCGGGGTATGCCTGCAGACGGGCCACCTGAATTTCGTTGTCGAAGTGGCCGATGTTGCAGACAATGGCCTGGTCCTTAATCTTCTCCATGTGCTCCAGGGTAATGATATCGCAGTTGCCGGTGGTAGTCACATAGATATCGGCCATGCCGAGGGTATCCTCCACGGTGAGCACGCGGTAGCCCTCCATAGCGGCCTGCAGGGCGCAGATGGGGTCCACCTCCGTCACAATGACCTGAGCACCCAGCCCGCGCAGTGCCTGGGCGCAGCCCTTGCCCACGTCGCCATAGCCGCAGATGACCGCCACCTTACCGGCAATCATCACGTCCGTGGCGCGCTTGATGCCATCCGTCAGGCTTTCGCGGCAGCCGTAGAGGTTATCAAACTTGCTCTTGGTCACAGAGTCGTTCACATTAATGGCGGGCACCAGCAGACGCCCCTCGCGCTCCATCTGGTAAAGGCGGTGCACACCGGTGGTCGTTTCCTCGGAAACACCCTTCCACTCCGGCAGCCAGCGGTGGAACACGCCGGGCTGCTCGGCAGCAATGCGCTTGAGCAGAGCCTTGATGACCCCCTCTTCCTCGCTGCCGGAAGGGGTATTCACCCAGTCGGAACCCTCTTCCATCTCATAACCGCGGTGCAGCAGCAGGGTCACATCGCCGCCGTCGTCCACCACCAGCTGCGGGCCCAGGC
>CAZSAX010000081.1:0-9531 GCA_964605075.1 uncultured Oscillospiraceae bacterium | reverse complement strand
AAGCGGCAGCCGGGCTTGGGGTTGACCGGGCTGGTAAGCTCGCCCTGCATGATGATGCGCTTTTTCTCCCGCCGGATGGAAGGCACGGGAATGGCCGACAGCAGGCCCTTGGTGTAAGGATGCAGCGGCATTTCAAACAGCTTCCGGGAGGGGCATTTTTCGATCATCGACCCCACATACATCACCAGGATATCGTCGGAGATGTGCTTGACCACGGACATATCATGGGTCACGAAGATATAGCTCAGATTCTTTTCCGCCTGCAGGTCCTGCAGCAGGTTCAGCACCTGGGCCTGAATGGACACGTCCAACGCCGACACCGGCTCATCGCAGACGATGAACTTGGGCTCCACCGACAGGGCACGGGCAATGCCGATGCGCTGACGGCGGCCGCCGTCCAGCTCATGGGGATAGCTGTAGGCGAAGCGGCGGGCCAGACCCACGGTATCCATCAGGGCGTAGACCTTCTCTTCGATCTCCTGCTTGCTGCGGCAGAGCCGGAAGGAATGCAGGGGGTTGGCGATCAGATCAAACACGGTATAGCGGGGATTGAGGGAGGAGAAGGGGTCCTGGAAAATGATCTGCATATCCTTCTGCAGTTCCCGGCGGGCCCGGCCCTTGGCCTGGGTGATATCCTTGCCCTCAAAGAAGATCTTGCCGTCGGTGGCGGGCAGCAGACCCAGCACCGTGCGGCCCAGCGTGCTCTTGCCGCAGCCGGACTCACCCACCACGCCCAGCGTTTTGCCGGCGTCCAGCGTAAAGCCCACATCGTCCACGGCGTGGAGCTTGCCCTTGGGGGTGTCGAAATACTTTTTCAGGTGTTCTACCCGGATCAGCTCTTCACTCACAGGCACTCACCCGCCTTTCCTTCAAAATCGGCGCCGCGCTGGATCAGGCCCTCATTTCCGCGATGGCAGCGGCAGAAATGGCCGGGCGCGAGCTCTTCCAGCACAGGCTCCTCGGCGGCGCACCGCTCGTTGGCATAGGGGCAGCGGGGATGGAATTTGCAGCCCTCGGGCAGTCTGGCCGGGTCAGGCATCAGGCCCACGATGGGCTTGAGACGCTCCACCTCCGACTCCAGAGAGGGCAGGGAGTTGAACAGGCCTTCGGTATAGGGATGCAGCGTTTTTTCAAAAATATCTTCCAGCGTGCCGTATTCCATGATCTCGCCGGCATACATGATGGCCACCTTGTCACAGGTTTCCGCCACCACACCAAGGTCGTGGGTGATAAGGATCATGGCGGAATCCAGCTTGGCCTTCAGGTCGGTCATCATATCCAGCACCTGGGCCTGGATGGTCACATCCAGGGCGGTGGTGGGCTCGTCGGCGATCAGGAGTTTGGGCGAGCAGGCCAGCGCCATGGCGATGACCACGCGCTGCTTCATGCCGCCGGAGAACTGGTGGGGATATTCCACACCGCGGTCCGCGGGGATGCCCACGAACTCCAGCATGGTGCGGGCCTTTTCCACCGCCTGCTGCTTGGGCAGCTTTTCATGGATCTTGATGACCTCGGCGATCTGATCCTCCACCCGGAAGATGGGGTTCAGCGCCGTCATGGGGTCCTGGAAGATCATGGAGATGGCGGAGCCGCGGATGTCGTGAAGCTCCTCATCGCTCATTTTCAAAATGTCTTTGCCCTCAAAGAGGATCTCGCCGTTTTCGATCTTGCCGGGCGGCGACTGGATAAGGTTGAGGATGGACAGCGCCGTGGTGGTCTTGCCGGCGCCGGTCTCGCCCACCAGACCCAGGGTCTCGCCGGCATCCACCGTGAGAGACACGCCGTTGACCGCGGAGATATGGGCATCCATGGTATGGAATTTGACCTCAAGGTCCTTGATTTCAAGCAAATGACTCATACTGCGCCCTCCTTACTGCTTCAGCCGGGGATCCAGCGCGTCCCGCAGACCGTCGCCCATAACGTTGAAGGCAAAAACCGTCAGCATGATGGCGATGCCGGGGAAGGTGATCATGGGCCAGTAGCTGGTGATGAATTCCTGTCCGGCGCTCATGATGGAGCCCCACTCGGAGGTGGGGGGCTGCACGCCCAGGCCGATGAAGGACAGACCCGAGATCTGCAGAATGTTGCCGCCGATGCGCATGGTGGCGTCCACGATCAGGGGAGACAGAACGTTGGGCATGATCTCATGGAAGATGATCTTGAAGTGGCCGGAGCCGGTGGCTTTGGCCGCTTCCACATACTCCTGGGATCGGATCTGCATGACCGTGGCCCGGATCATGCGAATGCCCGGCGCCATACCGCCGATGGCAATGGCGATGGCCGTGTTGAGTATGCCCACGCCCAGCAGCGCCGAAACGCAGACCGCCAGCAGCATGCCCGGAATACACATCAGGATATCGCAGAAGCGCATGACCAGCGCTTCGTACCAGCCGCCGAAATAGCCGGCCGTGGCGCCGAGGATGATGCTGATGACCATGCCGATGACCAGGCTCAGCAGGGAGATCAGCAGGGACACCCGGGCGCCGTAGATAATGCGGCTCAGCAGGTCGCGGCCGAAGTTATCGGTGCCGAACCAATGCTCGGCATTGGGCATGATCATGCGGTCCCGGGAGATGGCGGTGGGGTCATAGGGGGCCAGGTAATTGGCAAAAATGGCCACCAGCACCAGCGCCGTCGCCAGGCACAGACCGAAAACCGCCAGCTTGTTGCGGCAGAACTGCCGCCACACATCGCCGAACTGGCTGTGCTTGCGCATTTCCAATGTCTCAGGGGCCTCGTTTTTCCTGGATCTTTTCATTTTCAGGCCTCCTTTTCTTTCAGCGCCCGGCGCTTATTCTGGCCCTCATACTGGGCTTTGATCCGGGGATCGGCATAGGCGTAGGCCACGTCCACCAGCAGATTGACCACGCACACAAAGCAGGACAGCACCAGAACCGTGCCCTGGATCATGGGGAAGTCACGGGTGTTGATGGCCGACAGCATCAGCATACCGATGCCCGGGATGGAAAATACGGACTCGATGATGAACGAGCCGCCGATGACCATGGTAAGCTGGGCACCGATAACGGTGAGCACCGGGATCATGGCGTTTCGCAGGGCGTGGCTGAAAATAACCGTCCGTTCTTTAACACCCTTGGCACGGGCCGTGCGGATATAGTCCTGGTTGATGACGTCCAGCATGCTGGTGCGGGTCATACGGACCACCAGGGAGATGGGGCTCAGCGCCAGGCACAGCACCGGCAGGATCATGCCCCGGAAGCTTCCGTTATCCCAGGAGGCGGGAAGCCAGCCCAGCTTCAGGCTGAATATGAGCATGGACATAAGGCCGATCCAGAAGGCAGGCGCGGCGGAAAAGAACACGGCGAAGGTGGTGGCGGCGTAGTCGATGGCGGTGTATTTTTTCACCGCAGACAAAATACCGATGCCCACCCCCAATACAATGGTTATCAGGCAGGAGAAAACACCCACTTTCAGGGTGACGCCCAGGCGGGAATCAAAAATCGCATCCGATACGGAACGATGGGTATCGTAAGAGGTGCCCAGATCCAGTTCCGTCACCACACCGACCACATAATCCACATACCGCTCCACGAAGGACTTGTCCAGTCCCATCTCCGCCCGCTTGGCTTCATAGGCCTCCTCTGTGTAGTTGGAGCCCAGAGCCAGGATCGCGGGATCGCCGGGAATGAAGAAGTTGATGGTGAAGATGACGAGCATTACGCCCAGCAGCGTAGGAATGATAATGAGCAGTCTCTTCAAAATGAACCGAAACAACGAAGAGCACCTCCTTAAAGAGTTGCCAGCCCCCAGCCAGATGGATGGGGGCTGGCGTTTAAGCTAGGACTGAATTGGTTTTTGCGGGGAAATTATTCCACGCCGACCAGCTGCAGGGAGCCCAGGCAGCTGCGCAGCAGCGCGGACTGGTTGAAGCTCTCGATGCGGTCATTGTAGGCAACCGCCTTCATGATCTCGCAGACGGGCAGGACCATGTAGTTGTCCCACAGCCACTGATCGAGCAGTTCGTAGTTCTCCCAGCGGACGTCTTCGTCCACGTTGTAAAGGCCGTTGTAGTAGTACTCGTTGTACACGGGGGAAGAGATGGAGAAGGAGGAGAAAGCGCCGTTCTCATAGAAGGAGGACAGAGCGTTGTCGGGCTCCTTGGTGGGGTTGCCGCCCATGGTGTGGCTGCAGGAGATGTCGGTCTCGCCGCCCAGGTGATAGCCGAGAGCGGTGGCCAGCTCATAGGTCTGAACGTTCACGGTGATGCCCACCTGGCTCAGCAGAGCCTGAACAGCTTCGCCGATCTCGGGTTCGGGAGTCAGGTTGGGGGAGACCCAGTCGATGACGATGTCACCGGCCTTGTAGCCGGCCTGCTCCAGCAGTTCCATGGACAGTTCGGGATCGTACTCGTAGCCGGCGTTTTCAATGTAAGCGTCGAAGGAGGCAGGATAGTGGCCGGTGGCCAGGGTGCCCAGGGCGCCGTAAGCAACGTCGGTGATGTATTCCATGTCAAGAGCATGGGCAATGGCCTGACGGACCACGGGATCGGCCAGGATCTCGTTGTCCTCGTTCAGGTGGATGTACAGAACGTCGTTGTCGGGGTAGTACTGAACGGTACCCTGAGCGCCGGCGGCGGCTTCAATGGATTCCACGGTGGTGGCGCCGATGTTGTAGATAACATCGAGGTTGCCGGCCTGGTAGTCCATGTACATGGCGCTTTCGTCGGTGTAGAACTTCAGGGTGATCTCGGTGGCGTCAAAGCTGCGGGAGGTATCCCAGTAGTCTTCACGCAGGGTGAAGGTGACGTAGGAGTCCTGCACCATGTCGGTGATCGCATAGGGGCCGGAGCCGACGGGAGCGGTGAACCAGATCGCGTCATCGGAGGGATGAGCCTCGGTGAATTCCTTCTGCATCACGGAGCAGTTGAGGGTACGCAGGGCGGGGCCGTAGGCGCTCTTCCAGACCAGAGTCAGGGTCATGCCGTCCTCGGACACGACGCTGGCGTCGAAGTCGATGTTGGAATAGTAGGAATACTTGTCGGTGGTCTCACCCTGGAGGATGTAGTTGTGCAGGGAGAACAGCACGTCCTCAGCGGTCAACTGCTTGCCGTCGGAGAAATACACGCCGTCCTTCACGGTCATAACGAGGGTGACGTCGTCGGTCCACTCGTAAGACTCCAGAATGTAGGAGACATATTCGCCGGTGTTGTCGTCCACTTCAAACAGCTTGTCGTACACCATGCCGGAGCAGATGAAGTCATCGTCCATGGCAGAGGAGGGATAAGCCGGATAGTGGGTGTCCACCAAACCGATGGTCACTGCGGTGCTCACTTCGCCGGCAACGGCGGGAGCTGCTTCGGCAGCGGGAGCTTCCGCGGCAACGGGAGCTTCCTCGGCAGGGGCTTCGGTTTCTTCTGCGGGCTTGGAGCCGCAGGCGGCCAGCGACAGCATCATCGCCAGGGCCAGCAAGAGAGCAAGATACTTCTTCATTTGGTCTACACTCCTTTTTAAATTTCACTGCGGAGTCCCGCAGCGTTTTTCATAACAAAAAATTAACGCATTTTTGCCATTCTGTAAATATCGCACAAAATGGAAATAAACCTCTTCAAATAACACTATCCGAATTATTTGAAACATTGTTTCCCTGAGGAAACTCTTCTTCATTCCTTCTCTTCGTGGGCCGCATGCCGGCGCATGGGATCCAGCATCTGATCCTCATCCCGCTCCCGGTAGCCATGCCACATTTCTCCCAGGGCATCCACGGGCAGGCCCTTGTTGCGCATATCCACCCAGCCCCAGTCGTACACCAGATCCAGCAGGCCGATCATGGCCCGGCCGGATTCGGTCAGGCAGTACTCCACCCGGGGCGGCACCTCGGGCAGGACGTTGCGGTAAATGAGCCCGTCGTTCTGCATGTCCTTCAGATTCTGGCTCAGAACTTTCTGGGTGATGGGCAGCTGCTTGAGGAATTTGGAGAAATAGGTGCCCTCGTCCACATAGATGGCCCGAAGGATAAAGGGTTTCCAGCGGTTGAAGATGATGCGCATCATGTGGGAATACGGATCGTTGCGGACATCATAGGACTCTTCCTCCGCCTGGGGGACCGTGGCCAGGATCCGGGCCCGCTCCTCCGGGGTGGACATCAACCGGCGCAAGCGTTCTTCTTTTTCCGCACGGGATTCCGCGTTCAGCAGCTCCGCCGGTTCCTTGGATTTCATAGTATTGACTCCTGCCTTTTTTCTTTGTTCAGATTTTATCACATATCTATATCTTTTACAAGCCAAATTCTATTTCAAGTGCAGCCCTGGTTTCCTTGATGTAGGATAGTTACCTAATTGTGCGGTCTTTTCATTTCCCCGCCCCCTGTGCTATCCTGTATCCGTAAAATTGTCAAGAAAATCACGCCCTTGCCCCGGCAGGGCGAAAGGAGTATGCGCATGTATCGAATCAAAGAAACCTGCAGCGGCTGCCATACCTGTGAACTGGCCTGTCCCATGCAGGCCATCCACTATGACGGCCCCCGTTATCAGATCGACCCGGAGCAGTGCGTGGAATGCGGCCTGTGCGAGACCCTTTGCCCCACCTGTTCCATCTATGACGCCGACGACAAAACCGTCCCCACCCCCCACGAGCGCATCGTGAAGGAGTGCGACCTGGTGGTCTGCGGCGGCGGCAGCGGCCTGGTAACCGCCATCAAGGCGGCCCAGCTGGGCAAGAAGGTCATCCTGCTGGAAAAGGCCAAGCGCTGCGGCGGCAACACCGACCTGGCTCACGGTTTCTTCCCCGTCTATTCCCGGCTGCATGAGGAGCTGGATCTGGAAGACGTGCGCGAAGAAGCGGTGACCGTCATGAACGAGCGCAGCGGCGGCGTTCTCGGCGAAGACATCATGCGCACCGCCATCTACGGCTGTACCGACTTCTTTGACTGGTTTCTGGACTTCCCCGGCGCCCGGGACTTCTTCACCATCGAACCCCTGGGTGAAAAGCGGGCCATGGGCCCCATCTACGGCCCGGCGGTCATCCACTGTGCCCAGCGCTGCGAAAACGTCCGCAGCCTGGACCCCTCCATCGGCCCCGGCTGGGGCGGCACCTTCATCAAGCAGGCCATGCTGGACGCCATCCCCGCCCAGAAGCTGGACGTGGAGATCCTTCTGCAGCACGAAGCCAAGCACCTGATCACCGACGAGACCGGCCGTGTCACCGGCGTGATCGCTCTGGATCCCGGCGGCGAGACCGAGATCCGGGCCAAAGCCGTGGTCCTGGCCACCGGCGGCTTCGGCCGCAGCGACGAAAAGCTGCGCAAATACACCCACTTCTTTGATGAAGAGCGCCCGGTCACCCGCTTCTCCGTGCCCAGCGACACCGGCGACGCCATCGACATGCTCCAGGAGCTGGGCGTGGAACCCAATCCCGACCGGATGTTCCTGTCCATGTTCGGCCCGGCCCATCACCCCTACAGCTATTGCCTTTACCGGGCCAACGAAGAGCCCAGCGCCCTTTCCGTGGATCTGGACGGCGTGCGCTGGCAGGATGAATCCGGCGGACTGTTCGCTGCCATGTTCAACATCCTGGGCCACCGCAAAAACTGCAGCTGGACCATCTTCACCCAGAAGAACATCGACGATATCTTCCACCGCTACCTCCACGACCCCACCCTGGCCGACGAGGTGGAGTGCTACCGCCACTACCAGGAAGACCTGGACCGGGAAGCCGGCTACAAGATCCCCGCCGTGGTAAAGGCCGACACCGTGGAAGAACTGGCCATCAAGCTGGATATGGATCCCGCTGTTTTGACCAAAACCGTCTCCGACTACAACCGTTTCTGCCGTCAGGGCAAGGACGAGCAGTTCGGCAAGGACCCCCAGCACCTGATCCCCCGGGATATCGGCCCCTACTACGCCATCTACGCCCAGCGCTTCTCCGAGGCGGCCATGGGCGGCCTGATGGTCAACGCCGACTGCCAGGTCCTCCGCAACGACAACTCCGTCATCCCCGGCCTCTACGGCGTGGGTGACGCCACTTCCGCCATGCACCGCAAGGGCGAGCTGGCCGTGATCTCCGAACTCACCTGGGCCTTCGCCTCCGCCTATTACTCCGCCATCAATGCCGTGAAAGAAATGGAGGGACAGGAATGATTACCAGACGCCCCAACATGGCCCCGGAAAAAACCGCCATGGCCCAGCGCCCCCTGCCGGAGCGCCTGAACAGCTTTGAAGAAGTCTATCTGGGCTACACCCTGGAGGAGGCCCAGGCCGAAGCCGAGCGCTGCCTCAACTGCCCGGACCGTTACTGCGCCGTCCACTGCCCGGCCCACAACTACATCCCCGAATTCATCGCCGAGATCCGCAACGGCGACCTGGAGGCCGCCTGGCAGATCCTGGCCCGCACCAACCCCATGATGGAGATCGCCGGCCGCGTCTGCCCCTGTGAGCAGCAGTGCGAAAGCCACTGCACCCGGGGCATCCGTCACGAGCCGGTGGCCATCGGCCGGCTGGAGCGCTTCGTGGCGGACTGGTACCGCCGCAACCGCACGCCCAACGACCCCAAACCCGAAATGAACGGCCGTTCCGTGGCCGTGGTGGGCGCCGGCCCGGCGGGCCTGGCCTGTGCCGCCTCCCTGATCCTCAGCGGCTTCAAGGTCACCGTTTTCGAAAAATCCCAGACCCTGGGCGGCGTGCCCGTCTGGGGCATCCCCAGCTTTGTGCTGCCCCCGGTCCACATGCAGAACCAGGTGGAAATGCTCAAAAACCGGGGCGTGGAATTCCGCTGCGGCGTGGAGCTCGGCCGGGACATCCGTCTGGCGCAGCTCCGCAGCGAATACGACGCCGTGTTCGTGGCCACCGGCGCCGGCAAGCCCGTTTCCCTCATCATCAAGGGCTGGGATCTTCCCGGCGTGGTGCAGGCCGCCGACTACCTGAAGCAGCCCGACGCCTATGAAGGAAAGAAGGTCCTGGTCATCGGCGGCGGCAACACCGCCATCGACGCTGCCCGCTGCGCGCTGCGCCGGGGCACCGAAAGCGTGAAGATCCTTTACCGCCGCACCCTGGCGGATATGCCCGCCACCGCCGACGAAAAGGCCATCGCCCTGGAAGAGGGCGCCGAGATCCTGTGCCGGCTTTCCCCCGCCGCCTTCCTGGGCCGGGAAGGAAAGCTCTGCGCCGTGGAATGCGACCAAATGGCCCTTTGCGCGCCGGATTACCCCGGCGGCCGCAACAACGTGACGCCCTCCGGCCAGAAGGAGCGGCTGGACGCCGATCTGGCCATCCTGGCACTGGGCTTCGAGACCGACATGCTCCCCGACCTCCCCACCGACGCCCGGGGCCGCATCCTGGTCAGCAAGACCTATGCCACCGAGCTTGACGGCGTTTACGCCGGCGGCGATGCCGTCACCGGCGCCGCCACCCTGATGAAGGCCGTGGCCGCCGGCAAGGATGCCGCCGCCGCCATCTTCACCCGCTTTGCGGAATAAAGCTGTAAAAAGACCGTGTCCTCCGGGACACGGTCTTTTGAGACTGCCAAAGAAGCAGGTATATCGCAGCGAAGCCCGGGCAGGGCGAGCCGCCCGGCGGGG
>CAZSAX010000080.1:0-9715 GCA_964605075.1 uncultured Oscillospiraceae bacterium | reverse complement strand
CGTCCCCAGTTCTACTTCCGTACCACCGACGTGACCGGCGTCATCAACCTGCCCGACGGCGTTGAGATGTGCATGCCCGGCGATAACGTCGATATGCGCGTTGAGCTGATTACCCCCATCGCTATCGAGAAGGGTCTGCGTTTCGCCATCCGTGAAGGCGGCCGTACCGTTGGTTCCGGCGTCGTCATCGAGGTCGAAGAGTAATTCTTTGCTTAATAAAAAATCCCGCCATCCGGCGGGATTTTTTTTACCTTGCTGTGTCCGTTAACGCAGGCCGATCATAAAGCCGTCCAGCGCCGTGGAGTGAACGTCCCCGGCAATGATCCGGTTGCGGCAGAGATAGATGTCTGCCAACACGGTCAGCCCCTTGTCCGGCCAGTTGGTCACTTCATAGGTATAGAGGGTGACGGTCATGCCCTGATAATCGGACAGATCGAAGCCCTGCTGCTTCTGCAGCTCGTTGTAGTTTTCAAACACCGCGGAGAAGCTTCGGGGGATGATGACCTCCTGCCGGCTCACCGGCTCTGCTGTCACTTCCCAGCCCAGGGCCCGCAGATAGGCGATGCGGTCTTCGTTTTCGGTCAGGATCTCTCCCTGCCGGACTTCGCTCTCCGCGGCCCGGCCGCAGACCAGCAGAAGCCCGATGAGCACCAGAATGCCCAGGGCTATGAGGGCTGTTTTCGTAGGTTTTCGTAAATGCAGATGTCTCATGCTTCAATGTATGCAGGCGGAAGGAAAGGTATGTTATGAGTTTGGAACGTCTGGATAAGCTCCTCACGGCCTCGGGCCATTTCAGCCGCAGCGAGGCCAAAGCCGCCATCAGCCGGGGCCGGGTCACGGTGGACGGCCGGCCGGTGACAAAACCGGAGACCAAGGTGTCCCGGGCGGCGGCGGTGGTGGCCGATGGGAAGCGGATCGACACGGAGGAGTTTGTGTATTATATGATGCACAAGCCCGCCGGTTATATCAGCGCCACGGAGGACGAGCGTCTGCCGGCGGTGACGCGGCTGCTGCCCCGGGAGCTGCAGAAGCGGGGCCTGTTTCCCGTGGGAAGGCTGGATGCGGATGTGACCGGGCTTCTGATCCTTACCGACGACGGCGGTTATGCCCACCGGGTCACCGCCCCGAAACATGCGGTGCCCAAACGCTACGAAGCCTGGCTGGACAGGCCGGTGGGGGCGGCGGCCGTGGAGGCCATGGCCCGGGGGATCACGCTCCGGGACGGCACGGACTACCGCCCGGCCCGGCTGGAGCCGGACGGAAACGACGCCTGCCACGCCTTTGTCACCGTGACGGAGGGGAAATTCCATGAGGTGAAGAACCTGTTTGCGGTCTGCGGCTGTCAGGTTCTGCGGCTGCGGCGTCTTTCCATCGGCGGCCTTGTGCTGGAGGAAACGCTGCCGGAGGGCGCACTCCGGAAGCTCTCCCCGGAGGAGGCCGGGAGGGCTCTTTCAGAGGAATGAAATATACCCGCTGCGAGGCTTCGCGGCGGGTATTTTTATGCCCTTCCGGCGGAAAAAACGGACGCCGGACGGCGGGGAGGGCACCGGGCGGCGGAGGAGAGTGAGGCTTAAAAAAGTCAAAAGCCAGAAGCCTTTTTTGTGCATTATAGGCAGGAAAAATAACAACTATTTAAAAAATTAACAATTTTGACTGCAAAATCTATTGAAAAATGACAAGAAATGTACTAGAATGGTTGCGGTCAAAAAATAACGAGAATTTGGTGGAGGTAACGCAGCATGTCCAGCCGCATCTTCCAGAGTGTTATATTGCAGATGAAGGAGGCTACCAAGCGCTGCATCGGTGTTTGCGATGAGCAGGGCAATGTGGTGGCTTCGTCCGATCTTTCCCTGATGGGGGCCCATCTTTCCGATGTGCATATTCCGGAGCAGGATTCCCGGGAGGAAGTCTTTGCGGCGGATGGCCGCAGCTTCCGCTGCCTGGGCGAGCCCGGCTGCCGGGGTGAGTACTGTGCCTTTGTGGACGGCACGGACGAAATGGCCCGGGGGCTTTGCGTTCTGGCGGCGGTGGCGCTGACGGAGGCCAAGGCCAGCTATGATGACAAGCATGACACGGCCACCTTCGTGAAGAATATCATTTCCGACAATATCCTGCCCGGCGATGTTTATGTGCGGGCCAAGGAGCTGCACTTCAATACCGACGCGCCCCGGGCGGTGTACATCATCCGCCAGAACAGCGGCGCGGAGATGGCTGTGATGGAATACGTGCAGGCCAAGTTCGCCGTGGCGGACAAGGATTTTCTGCTGTCCACCTCCGAGACGGATGTGGTGTTCATCAAGGAACTGCAGCCGGGCTTTGAGCAGGCAGAGCTGGAGCGGGTGGCCGCGCAGGTGCAGGAAGGCCTGGAACGGGATCTGGGCGTTCACACCGTCATCGGCATCGGCTCCCCGGTGAATCACCTGCGGGAACTGGCGGACCGCCACAAGGAGGCCCAGACCGCCATTGAGGTGGGCAAGGTCTTTGATACCGAAAAGAGCATCGTCAGCTACGGCAACCTGGGCATCGGCCGCATCATCTATCAGCTGCCCACCACCCTGTGCGAGATGTTCCTGTCCGAGGTTTTCAAGAAGAATCCCATTGAATCCCTGGATCAGGAGACCCTTTACACCATCAACAAGTTCTTTGAAAACAACCTCAACGTGTCCGAGACCAGCCGCAAACTCTTTGTGCACCGCAACACCCTGGTCTACCGCCTGGAGAAGATCAAAAAGCTCACAGGCCTGGATCTTCGGGAGTTTGACCATGCCATTGTGTTCAAGGTGGCCCTGATGGTCAAAAAATATCTGGACACGCAGAACGGACGATTCTAAGGAGCAGAAATTTATGGTCAAATTTGACAACGTATCCATGATCTATCCCGGCGGCGAGGACTACGCCGTCAAGGATATGAGCTTCACCATTGAAGATGGGGAATTTGTCTTCCTTGTCGGTCCCTCCGGCAGCGGCAAGACCTCCATCATCAAGCTCATCACCGGCGAGGTGATGGCCTGCGACGGCAAACTCAACGTCAATGGCTTCGACCTGCGCCACATGCCCCGGCGGCGGCTGCCCAATATGCGCCGCACCATCGGCGTTATCTTCCAG
The DNA here is from genome assembly GCA_964605075.1 of uncultured Oscillospiraceae bacterium. GTDB lineage: Bacteria > Bacillota > Clostridia > Oscillospirales > Oscillospiraceae > CAJOIG01. The sequence continues at coordinate 6,610 of CAZSAX010000080.1, read as the reverse complement.
GACTTCCGCCTCATTGAGGACAAGACCGTGTTTGAAAACGTGGCCTTTGCCATGCATGTGGTGGGCGCGACCAAGCGGGACATCCAGAAGCGTGTGCCCTATGTGCTGGAGCTGGTGGGCCTGAGCGGCCGGGAAAACCGCTTCCCCCGGGAGATCTCCGGCGGCGAACAGCAGCGCGTGGCGGTGGCCCGGGCCATCGTGAACTCGCCCAAGCTTCTCATTGCCGACGAGCCCACGGGCAACCTGGACCCGGCCCGCAGCCTGGAGCTGATGCTGCTGATGGACAAGATCAACGAGATGGGAACCACTGTTCTTGTCGTTACCCACGAAAAGGAGCTGGTGAACTCCTTCTCCAAGCGTGTGGTGGCCATTGACGAGGGCCGTGTTATCTCTGACGGAATGGATGGGTATTACAGCTATGAAATCGACTAAAACCGGCTATCTGATCAAAGAAGGCTTTAAAAGCATCATCACCCACGGCTTTATGTCTTTTGCCACGGTGACCATCGTGGTGGCCTGCCTTGTGATCATGGGCAGCTTTACGCTGATCGCCGTGAACATCTCGGAGATGATCCGGGATCTGGAATCCAACAACGAAGTGATCGCCTATGTGGAGGAGACCTTCACCGAGGAAGAGGCCCGGGCCATTGAGGTGTCCATCGCCACCATGCCCAACGTTTCCTCCTGCAAGTTTGTCAGCCGGGAAGAGGCACTGGAGAAGTTCGCGTCCCAGTATGAGGACCAGAGCCTGTTTGCGGATGTGGAGGCCTCGGTGCTCCGGGACCGCTATGTCATCTATCTGGATGATATCTCCCTGATGGAGCAGACCCAGCAGAACCTTTACGGCATCACCGGCATTGCCGACGTCAACGCCTATCTGGAAGTGGCGGAAGGCTTTGTGACGGTGCGGAACGTGGTGAGCGCGGTGTCCATGATCCTGATCGTGATCCTGGTGATCGTGTCCATCTTCATCATGTCCAACACCATCAAGCTGGCCACCTACAGCCGCCGGGAGGAGATCGCCATCATGAAGATGGTGGGCGCGTCCAACGCCTTTATCCGCTTCCCCTTCATCGTGGAAGGTCTGGTTTTGGGCCTGTTCGGCGGATTGCTCGCTTTTCTGATCGAGTGGGGCGTGTATGATATCGTTACCAACCGGGTGATGATGGGCCTGATGGGCAACCTGATCAACATCGTTCCCTTCGCGGAGTTCAAAATCATCATCCTTGGCATTTTTGCCGGGGTTGGTCTGGTGGTGGGCGCCTTCGGCAGCTCCATTGCCATCCGGAACTATCTGAAGGTCTGACCCACCGGCTGCTGTGCCGAAAGGAGGAATTCTATGAAGAAACGCAAAGCTTTTATTCAGACGGTCTGCGTGGTGCTGGCGGTGCTGATGGTTCTTTCCATCTCCGTGATGGTCATCGTGCCGGCGCTGGGCGCCACCAAGGCGGAGCTGCAGAGCGAGATATCCAGTCTGGAAAATGAACGGGACGAGCTGGAAGAGCGCATTGCGGAGATCGAGGCTCAAATCGAAAACCTTGATTTTCAGCTGACCAGCACGCTGGAAAAAAAGGCCGTGCTGGATGAGAAAAACCAGCTGGCCCAGGAAGAGCTGGACGTGATCGAAGAACAGATCACGATCATTGAAACCTACATGGCCAACCGGCAGACGGACCTGGAAAACGCCCGGGCCCAGGAAGCGGCCCAGGAAGCGGCCTGGCTGACCCGGCTGCGGGCCATGGAGGAAAACTCCAGCCTGAGCTACATTCAGGTGCTGTTTCAGGCCACGGACTTTTCCGATCTTCTGACCCGGCTTGACCTTGTCAACGAGGTCATCCGCTACGACGAGGAGCTCTGGGCGTCCTACATTGCCGCCCGGGAGAACGTGGAGGTCCTGGAGGCCGAGGCCGAGGAGATGTTTGCCATCAACGAGGCCAACAAGGCGGAGCTGGAAACCAAAAAGGCTCAGCTGGAGGCGGACATTGAAGCCGCCTGCCAGATGATCGAGGAACTGGAAGCGAGCCTGGAGAGCTATGAGCAGCTCCGGGATGAAGAAGATGCCGCCATGCTGGCGGTGCATGACGAGATCGAGGCCAAGCAGGCGGAACTGGCGGCGATCGTTGCGGCAGAGGAAGAAGAAGCCCGGCGCCAGGCGGCGGCCGCCACCGGCAACGCCAGCGGCGGCAGTGTCAGCGTCAGCGGCGGCGGCAGCGGCACGCTTCTGTGGCCCTCCTACACTTCGCTGATCACGTCTTACTACGGCTGGCGCGTCCACCCGGTCTACGGCACGGACCGCTTCCATTACGGTGTGGACATCGGCGCCGGCGGCGGTACGGCCATCTGGGCCCCGGCGGACGGCACCGTGATCGCGGCGACCTACAGCTCGGGCTACGGCAACTACGTGACCATTGCCCACGACAACGGCTATACCACCCTCTGCGCCCACATGGCGTCCATTGCGGTCTCCTACGGCGACCGGGTCAGCCAGGGCCAGGTGATCGGTTATGTGGGTACCACCGGCGTTTCCACCGGCTACCACATCCACTATGAGGTCCACTCCGGCGGCAGCACCATTGACCCGCTGAGCGTGTCTTATATCTACGCCTGATTTGTCTATAATAAAGTCCGGACGGCCCAGGCTGTCCGGACTGTGTCTTTTTCTGCCCTTTTACGGGGAAAGGAGGATTTCCATGAACAAGCGCAGACGTTTTATCCGCACAGTCTGTATTCTGCTGGCGGTGCTGATGGTTCTTTCCATCTCCGTGATGGTGATCGTGCCGGCCCTGGCCGCCACCAGGAGCGAGCTGCAGACGGAGATCGCCGATCTGGAGACCCGGAAGAGTGAAATAGAAGAAAGCATTGCGGATCTGGAGCGGCAGATCGAGGATCTGGATTTCCAGTCGGCTGCCTTTTTGGAGAAAAAGACCGTGCTGGATGAGAAAAACCGGCTGGCACGGGAAGAACTGGGCGTGATCGAGGAACAGATCAGCATCATTACCGACTACATGGCCAGCCGTCAGACGGATCTGGCCCAGGCACGGGCGGAGGAGGCGGCCCAGGAGGAGGCGCTTCTGACCCGGCTGCGGGCCATGGAGGAAAATTCCGATCTGAGCTACATCGAGGTGCTGTTTCAGGCGGCGGATTTTTCCGATCTGCTGACCCGGCTGGAGCTGATCAACGAGATCATCCGCTACGATGAGGAGCTTTGGGATGCCTACATAGCTGCCCGGGAGAATGTGGAAGAGCTGGAGGCGGAGGCTCTGGAAATGTATGCCGTGAACGAGGCCAATCAGGCGGAGCTGGCCGCCAGGAAGGCGCAGCTGGAAGCCGATATCCTGGCGGCGGATCAGATGATCGCGGAGCTGGAAAGCACCCGGGAAGGCTATGAGGCCCTGCGGGCGGAAGAGGAAGCCGCCATGGAAGAGGTCCGGGCGCTGATCGATGAAAAGACGGCGGAGCTGGAGGAGCTGAACCGCCGGGAAGAAGCGGCGCAGCTCCCCGCGGGCACTGGGCCGGAAACCGGGGCGGACGGCACGCTGCTGTGGCCGTCGTACACCACCTGGATCACCTCCTATTACGGCATGCGGCTGCATCCGGAATACGGCGATTACCGCTTCCATTATGGTGTGGACATCGGCGCCGGCGGCGGCACGGCCATCTGGGCGCCGGCGGACGGCGTGGTGACCGTTTCGTCTTACAGCGGCGGCTACGGAAACTATGTGTCCATTGCCCATGACAATGGCTACAGCACGCTCTGCGCCCACATGACCTCCCGGGCGGTGTCGGCCGGGGAGCGGGTGAGCCAGGGACAGATCATCGGCTATGTGGGCTCCACCGGCGTTTCCAACGGGAACCACATCCACTTTGAGGTATCTTCCGGCGGCAGTACCATCGACCCGCTGAGTATTCGCTATATTTATGCCTGAACGGCGCGGCTGTGATCCGGACGGCAAAGGCCGTCCGGACATTTTTTGAGGAAAAACTATGAAAAACAAAAACTTTTTGTCCCTTCTCTGTGCGGGCCTCTGCGGTGCGGCGCTGATGGCGGGACTGCTGACGCTGCTGTTTGCCGGACGTCTGGGGGGCTTTGAAAACATGGGCCGGGCGTCCAAGCTGGCGGCCGTGCTGGAAATTCTGGACGACAGCTACATCGGAGACTACGACGCCGATGCGCTGACGGACGCTGCCCTTGCGGCGGTGGTGGACGATCTGGATCCCTGGAGCTATTACATGGACGCCGAGACCTATCAGGCCTATCTGAATTATTCCGCCAACCAGTACCAGGGCATCGGCGTGACCATCCGGAAGGATGGGGAAAGCGGCGGCTTCCTCATTGTGGAGCTGACGCCGGAGGGCCCCGCCGCCCGGGCCGGCGTTCTGGCCGGGGAGATCATTCTGGCCTGCGACGGTGTGGATGTGACCGAGGGAGAGACGGCCGAGCTGAAGGCGCTGATCCAGGAGGCCTACGGCACCTCGGTGATCCTGACCCTGCTGGGGGAGGACGGGGATACCCGGGAGGTGGAAGTGAGCTGCGAGGTGGTCAAGTCCGTGCCGGTGGAAGGGACGCTTCTGGACGGCAGCGTGGGCTATGTGGTCATCAAGAACTTTGAAGCGGGGGTGGCGGAGGAGGCCATTGCCGCCATCGAGGAGCTGCTGGCTCAGGGGGCGGAAAGCCTTGTGTTCGATGTGCGCAACAATCCCGGCGGACGGGTCACAGAGCTCTGCGAGCTGCTGGACTATCTGCTGCCGGAGGGGGATATCTTTATCCGGGCGGACAAAAAGGGCAGCGAAGCCGTTGAGACCTCGGATGCGGACTGTCTGGAAATGCCCATGGCGGTCCTGGTGAACGGAAGCAGCTACAGCGCGGCGGAGTTCTTCGCGGCGGTGCTCCGGGAATACGACTGGGCAAGGGTGATCGGCGAGGCAACCACCGGCAAGGGCCGCAGTCAGGTGACCTATGCCCTGACGGACGGAAGCGCGGTGCATATCTCGAAATATGCCTATCTTACGCCCCGGCGGGTGGACCTATCGGCCACCGGCGGCCTGGTGCCGGATGAGCTGGTGGAACTGGAGGAGCAGGACCGGATCCTGCTGGCCGCGGGGCTTCTGGAATCGGAGGCGGATGCGCAGCTTCAGGCGGCGCTGGCGGCGCTGCGCGGGGACTGAAGGATCGGGAAAGCCTGTGCTTGACAGGAACAAACTGCTTATTTATAATGTAAATTTATGAACAACTACTAAATATTCGGAGGTAATATCATGGCCAGCGAATCCAAATACAAGATGAGCCGGGAACGGTATGAGGAGATCCAGAAAGAACTGGAGTACATGCAGACCGTTCGTGAAAAGGAAGTTGCCGAACTGATCAAGGAAGCCCGCAGCTACGGCGACCTTTCCGAAAACAGCGAATACGATGAAGCCAAGGAAGAGCAGGGCAAGCTCTATTCCAAGATCGCTGAGTACAAAAACCTGCTGGAAAACGCAGAGATCGTGGAGCGCGTGGCCCGGGCCGGCGTTGTGAGCATCGGCAGCAAGGTGAAGGTGCTGGACGTGGAGCTGGGCGAGGAAGAAGAATACCAGATCGTCGGCAGCCAGGAGGCCAACCCCATGGCCAAGCGCATCTCCGACGATTCCCCCTTTGGCCGGGGCCTGATCGGCCACAAAATCGGCGATACCGTCACCGTGACGGCGCCGGCGGGTGATCTGCAGTTTGAGATCATCGACGTAACTTACTGATACTACGGAGGAAAAACCAATGGCCACTTACGCGCCTGGATACAGAAACGAACCCGCGGGACTTTCCGATGAGATGAAGGTCCGCCGGGAGAAGCTGTTTAAGCTTCAGGATGAAAACCGCGACCCCTATCACATCACCAAATTTGAGCGCAGCCACTACTCCGAGCAGGTGAAAGCCGGCTACGAGGAGCTGGAGGGCAAGGATGTGGCCGTGGCCGGCCGCATCATGGCCAAGCGCGTCCATGGCAAGGCCGGCTTCCTGGACATTCAGGACGACAAGGGCCGTATCCAGCTCTACGTCAGCGTGGATGAGCTGGGCGAGGCCATGGCGGAGGTCAAGACCTGGGACGTGGGCGACATCATCGGCGCGGAGGGCTATGTGTTCAAAACCCGCACCGAGGCCATCAGCGTGCATGTGAAGAGCATTCAGCTTCTGTCCAAGTCTCTGCGTCCGCTGCCGGAGAAATTCCACGGCCTCACCGACACCGAGGCCCGTTACCGCCGGCGCTATGTGGATCTTATTATGAACCCTGAGAGCCGGAAGGTTTTTGAGCTGCGGGTGAACTTCATCCGCATCGTCCGCCGGTACCTTGACCAGCGGGGCTACTACGAAGTGGAGACCCCGGTACTGGGCACCATTCTGGGCGGCGCGGCGGCCCGTCCTTTCATCACCCACCACAATGCCCAGGACATCGATATGTACCTGCGCATCGCCACGGAGCTGAACCTGAAGCGTCTGATCGTGGGCGGCATGGAGCGGGTTTACGAGATCGGCCGCATCTTCCGCAACGAGGGCATGGACACCAAGCACAACCCCGAATTCACCACCGTGGAGCTGTACGAGTCCTATGCGGATTTCAATGACATGATGGACATT
>CAZSAX010000079.1:0-9781 GCA_964605075.1 uncultured Oscillospiraceae bacterium | reverse complement strand
TGGATGCGCATGCTCTCCTCCGGACCCATAAACAGTTTCCGGCCGTCGATATGAGAGCGGAAGCTCACGCCCTCCTCCTTGATTTTGCGCAGCTCCGCCAGGGAAAAAATTTGGAAACCGCCGCTGTCCGTGAGGATCGGGCCGTGCCAGTTCATAAACTTATGCAGACCGCCCATCTCCTTCACCAGCTCATCACCGGGACGAAGATGAAGGTGATATGTGTTGGAAAGCTCTACCTGGCAGTTGATGTTGCGAAGATCATCGGCAGACAGGCCACCTTTGATGGCTGCCTGGGTGCCCACATTCATAAAAGCCGGGGTCTGTACCGTGCCGTGAGGTGTAGTGAACTCGCCGCGACGGGCATTGCCCTCTTGTTTCAAAAGCTTATACATATTAATTCTACCTCACATCATGAAATGAACATGGCATCGCCAAAGGAGAAAAAGCGGTAGCGTTCCTGCACCGCAATTTCATAGGCATGCAGCGCATTGTCCCTGCCGGTAAGTGCCGAAACAAGCATCAAAAGCGTGGAGCCGGGAAGATGAAAATTGGTTACCAAAGCATCAATGCATTTGAATTTATAGCCGGGGTAAATGAAGATATTGGTCCATCCGGCACTCTCCCGGATGCTTCCATCCTCCTGTGCAAAGCTTTCCAGCGTTCGGCAGGTCGTCGTACCAACCGAGACAACTCGCCCTCCCCGAGCCTTACAGGCCATAATCGCTTCCGCCGTCTCCTTGGGTACTGTGCAGTATTCGGAGTGCATATCGTGCTCTTCGATGTTTTCCACCTTCACCGGACGAAAGGTGCCCAGGCCTACATGCAGCGTCACAAAGCAAACGTCCACACCCTTGGCCCGGATCTTCTCCAGAAGCTCCTGTGTGAAATGCAGGCCCGCTGTGGGTGCTGCAGCACTTCCTGTTTGACGGGAATAGACCGTTTGATAACGTTCCTTATCCTCCAGCTGTGCCTTGATGTAGGGCGGCAGCGGCATCTGCCCCAGTTCCTCCAGGAGTTCCAGGAAGATGCCATCATAAACAAAGCGAAGAACCCGGTTTCCGTCGTCGTAGATATCTTCCACGATTGTTTTCAGCTTGCCGTCGCCAAATGACACTTCCGAGCCCAGACGCATCTTCTTACCCGGGCGGCAAAGGCACTCCCAGCGCTTATCCCCCAGGTCTTTCAGCAGCACAACTTCCGCCGCGCCGCCGGTGGGACGAACACCAAACAGCCGTGCGGGAAGCACACGGCTGTCGTTGAGCACCAGGCAATCCCCGGGCTGCAGATGATCGGGCAGGTTATAAAAATGCTCGTGGCCCACTTCCCCGCTGGTCTTATCCAGCAGCATCAGGCGGGATGCATCCCGCTGTGCCATCGGCGTCTGGGCAATCAGCTCCTCCGGGAGCTGATAAACAAAATCTGATGTTTTCAAGTTTTACGCTCCGTATCGAATCTCCGTACCGGTATAGTAAAAACCGAGAATATCCTGGAAATTCATGTTGTAGTATTTGGCCATCGCATAGGCGCCCCACTGGCTCATGCCAACGTTGTGCCCCCATCCATAGCGGGTAATGGTAAAGCTGTCGGCCGAACTGTTGTAGCTGACACTGTACCGATAGCTGGTATAGCTGATGCCCACATTGGTCAGGAAGCTCAAACGGCCAAAGGAAGACCACTGATCCAGCGTGCAGCTATTTCCGTTTATATCGGTTATAACAACACTTTTAACATTGCCGGTACTGTCATAAGTGTTGACTTTTATGCCATCGGCCGCAATTGTGCCAAGGCCGAGCTTGGCCGCCAGCGCATTCATGGTGCTGCCGGTACGGGAATGCGTCACCGTGGACGTATAACCGCTGATCTGGCTGGATGCAGCCGCCTCATAAGGGTCAACCTTGCCGGTAAGATACGCCAGCTTCCCGCCCCACACATTCTCACAGCTCTCTGTGGCGCCACCGGAACTGGAGAAATAGGTGCAGTTACAGACGGCTCCGTTATATGTAAGATACATATTGGCCGTGGCGTCAACCGCCGCATCCGTTGCCTGGAAATAAGACTCCGCCCGACTCTCATCCCGGCCCTTATATGTCTGCGTGCCGTCATTCGCCGGAATATCAAATCCATATTTGCTCCGGTAAACACTGGTTTCACAATAACTCAGCGTGTAGCTGCGCGTGGCAACCGCGACCGCTTTCAGGGTTTCTGCCGGCCAGGACGTGGAAATCTCATAAGGAATGACGCCCTTGATATAGTCGTCCATATCAACAACATTGATCAGCGTGATCTTACCGCTGGCATTGTAGGCATTCTGGAATTCAAAATCACCATAGTACCGAAGCCCGCCGTTGACACGGGTCAGCGTATCCTCCGCACCGGAAGCCCGGAGCGCAAAGGTTGCGCTTTTGCTTAGAACCGTACTCCCGCCGCTGTCTTTCACAGTGAATTCAGAGCCATCGGTAGTCACCGTAAGACTGGCGGCACTCAGCGAACCTTCGGAAATAAAATTCCTGTTGGTGTCGATGTAGCCGTATTCAAATCCGCCGCCGCTGATATTTTCAAGCGTAACGCTGGAAACCTGTGTGCTGTGCGTGTTGGTGGACATATAAACAGCTGCCCGGACGCGCTGATAATCGGTAGAAAGCGTTGCCGACACGATCGGCGCCGCATCCACCGAGGTGGACGGAGCGGTCGAGGGCGTGGGACTGGGCGTTGCCGTTGTGCTGTTGCCGCTGTCATCCTGATCCTCATCCTGCGAACCGCTGTCATCCGTGTCAGAGCCACCGCTGGGGCTGCCCGAGGGCGCTTTCCCTGTAACCTCCACAAAGCCGCAGATCATTTTGGCGACCTCCGCACGGGTAGCCCCGCGGGAAGGCTCAAAGCTGTAACCGCCATTTCCGTCCGATATGCCATTAATAATACCGCTGCGCTGAAGCCGGTTCACAGCATCCGAAGCCCAGGAAGAAATTTTGTCCGCATCCGTAAAGCTGATTTTATCCGCCGTTTCCGTCAAGGTGCAGCCGTTGACGGAGGCATAGCTGTTCAGTATCTTGCATATCTGTTCTCGGGTAATGGCCACATTGGGCGAAAAAGTGTAGGCATTTCCATCGCCGGAGATATAGCCTTTTTCATATGCCCAGACCGCATAGCCGGCATAATATTGATCATAGGAAACGTCGTTGAACACATGGTATTTAGGGCTGACAAAGTCCGCATAAACATATCCCTGCTCAGAACCGACCGTAACGCTGTACCAGTCTCCCTCTTTTCCCGTAATGGTCAGCGCCGCGTTTTTATAAAGCATCCGGATCGAAGCATATCCGGTTCCGGGACCCTTGCGGAAATTCACGCCGTTGGCATTGATGGTCCCCGCAAGCCAGTCATCCGGATCCACGCCGGCATAGCGTCCAAGAACCGTGATAAACATCCCCCGGGTCATGGAGCTGTTGGGGGAAAAACTGGTGGAACTTATGCCATTATAGAGCCCTTTCTCCACCACGTAGGACACAGGCTCATAAAACCAGTCATCGGAGTCCACATCCGTAAAGTCATTCACACTGGCCGCATATGCCGTTCCCAGGCATACGGATACAGTCAGTACAAGCACCATAAGGTACAGAATGAATTTTTTTATATATCTTGCTGTCATATTTTTTCCTTTCGGGAATTGACCGAATTTCTCGAATCTGCTATACTTTCGCTATCTTATTTTCTTCATACAATATAAACAAAAGATTACAATTTGTCAACAACATGTTACATGTCGGCATATTTTGTGTCGGTAAATAATAGGATTTGTCGAAGGAGGCAATTATGGATAAACTGAAAGTCGGTGTCATTGGCGGTACCGGTATGGTGGGTCAGCGCTTTGTTACCCTGCTGGCCGATCACCCATGGTTTGAACTGACCGCCATTGCCGCGAGCGCCCGCAGCGCCGGCAAGCGTTACGAGGATGCCATTGGAACCCGCTGGGCGCTGGATGATGCCATGCCCGAATGCGCAAAAGACATCATTGTTCAGGATGCTCTGGGCGATATGGAAGCCATTGCTTCATCCGTTGACTTTGTTTTCTCTGCCGTTGATATGAAAAAGGAAGAGATTCAGGCCATCGAAGAAGCCTATGCAAAACTGGAATGTCCGGTCGTCTCCAATAACAGCGCTCACCGCTGGACGCCGGATGTCCCCATGGTCGTCCCGGAAATCAATCCGGAACACCTGGCCGTTATCGCCGATCAGCGCAAGCGCCTGGGCACCAGGCGAGGCTTTATTGCCGTGAAGTCCAACTGCAGTCTCCAGAGCTATGTCCCCGCCCTGCACCCCTTGAAGGATAAATTCGGCATCAAAGATGTTCTCGTCTGCACCTATCAGGCCATTTCCGGCGCCGGGAAAACCTTTGAAAGCTGGCCTGAAATGGTGGATAATGTCATTCCCTACATCGGCGGCGAAGAGGAAAAATCCGAGCAGGAACCCCTGAAGCTCTGGGGCAAAGTGGAAGACGGCGTTATTAAAAACGCTCCCTCCCCTGCTATCACCGCCCAGTGCCTTCGCGTTCCCTGCAGCAATGGTCATATGGCCGCCGTCTTTGTCCGCTTTGATAAAAAACCGGCCAGGGATGAGATCCTGCAAACCTGGAATTCTTTTGCCGGCCGGCCGCAGGAGCTGGCACTGCCCTCCGCCCCCAAGCAATTCCTGCACTACTTTGAAGAAGATAACCGTCCGCAGACAAAGCTCGACCGCATGCTGGAAGGCGGCATGGCCGTCTCCATCGGACGCCTCCGGGAAGATTCTCAGTACGATTATAAATTTGTCTGTCTGTCTCATAACACACTTCGCGGTGCTGCCGGCGGCGCTGTTCTGCTGGCCGAGCTTCTGAAAGCCGAAGGTTATTTTGACCGCTGATTTTGATTGCATATACGAAAGACGCCATGGGAAACCATGGCGTCTTTTTGTCAGGAGGTATTATTTGAAAACAGCTTTGTTCCAGGGCGCCGGCACAGCCATTGTAACGCCCTTCCAAAACGGCAGTGTAGATTACAAGTGCTTTGAAAAGCTGATCGACTATCAGGCAGAAGGCGGTATTTCCGCCATCATTGTCTGCGGGACGACCGGAGAATCCGCTACTTTAAGCGAGGAAGAAAAGCTGACGCTATACGATAAATGCATTCAACACTGTAGGGGCCGCATGAAAGTCATTTGCGGCATAGGATCAAACAACACGGCAAGCGCCCTGCACTTCGCCCGGGAAGCCGAAAGCCGCGGTGCCGACGGCGTCATGATGGTAACTCCCTATTACAACAAAGCAAGCCAGTCCGGGCTTGTAAAGCACTTTTATTATGTAGCCGACGCTGTCAGCATCCCCATGATCGTCTATAATGTCCCTTCCCGAACCGGCGTCAGCATTCAGACCGAAACGTACCTCAAACTGTCCGAGCATCCCAACATCAACGGAGTCAAGGAGGCCTCCGGCAACATCGGAGAATTCGGACGCAACAAGGCACTCTGCGGCGAGGAGCTGAACTTTTGGAGCGGAAATGACTCCGATACCGTTGCGATGATGTCTCTGGGCGCCAGAGGTGTGATCTCCGTTGCCTCCAATCTGCTGCCCGATGCCATTGCACAGCTTTGCAGCCTGTGTATGCAGCAGGATTATGCAGCGGCCGCCGCCCTGAATGAGAGATATACAGAACTATTCCACGATCTATTCATTGAGGTGAATCCCATCCCAATAAAAACCGCTCTGGATTTTCTCGGATTATGCAGCAGTGAAATGCGTCTGCCGCTGTCCTCCATGGAGGAGAACAGCCGGCAAAAGCTGTTAAAATCCATTCGTATTCTGTGTAATTTGTAAAAAGATACAGAGCCAGCGTTTGGAAACACTGGCTCTGTAAATATATTCACGAATACTTATTCACTCTGCATAGCTTCAAGAGCAATGCTCACCAACTGAGGAACATCCATTTCCAGAAGTTCTGCGCCTTTGCTTATAACCTCGCGGCTGCAGCCGGCGGCGAATTTCTTATCCTTGAATTTCTTCATTACAGACTTAACTTCCATGCCTTCAAGGCCAGTGGGACGCATAAGCGCAGCGGCGCCAACAAGCCCTGTCAATTCATCCACGGCAAAAAGGATCTTCTCCATGTAACGCGTCGGTTCCACATCGGAGCAAAGCCCCCAGCCATGACTCACAACCGCATGAATGATATCCTCATCGATGTCTTCCTGCCGCAGAAGCTCCACAGCCTTCACGCAGTGTTCCTCCGGCCAAAGCTCAAAGTCGATATCATGAAGCATCCCCACGGCCGCCCAGTAATCCTCCATGCCGGGGTCGTATTTTCCTGCAAGAAATCCCATAACTTTGGATACAGTCTGTGCATGCTGCAAATGAAAGGCTTCCTTGTTGTATTTTTGAATGATCGACAACGCTTCCTGTGGTGTAGGCTTCATGCTCAATTCCTCCTTTTTTGCCGATTATAATCCCCCGGTATAAAAAAATCAACGGCTCAGGTTTTCCCGAGCCGTTGGTTCTTTTCATCGGACAACACCGGCAGCATCATTGATGCCTTCTTCGATTTTGTCCTCTGTTCTGTCGATGCCATTCTCAGCATCCTCAATAATGTCTCCCACAGCGCTGTTCTGCCGGTCTTCATTTGGATCGGATTCGTCTCCAAGGATGCCGTTTTCGTCGGTCACAACGCCGTCCTCAGCCACAGGCTTTTCCGTAGCTTCCGGCCGCGGTGTTGCGCTGGGTGCAGCACTGACCTTCGGCACGGTGGTTGCCGTGGGAACCGGTGTAACCGTATTTTCTTCCTTCATTCGGCTGCCGCAGGCAGTAAAGATGCTCATCAGAAGCAAGGCAAAGGCCGCAACGGCCATTCTTCTTTTCATGATACGCCTCCCGTTTTTATTGCCTTCCTATTATGCCTGTTTTTTATCTTGATTTTCTCTATGATGATGATAAAATATTTCCAGTCATAATTCTATCAATCGGAGGTATACTTATGGAATTCAAGGACAGCAAAACCTATCAAAACCTGGCTACCGCTCTGGCCGGTGAATCCATGGCCCGCAACAAGTATGACTGGTTCGCCTCCCAGGCCAAGAAGGATGGATACGAACAGATCGCCGCCATCTTCGCCGAAACTGCATTGAACGAAAAGGAACATGCAAAGCTTTGGTACAAATACATGAACGGCGGCAAGGTGGATGATACGCTCACCAATCTTGCGCTGGCCGCCGCCGGTGAGCACGAGGAATGGGAAATCATGTATGCCGAATTTGCCGACGTAGCCGAAGAGGAAGGCTATGCGGAGCTTGCCGAAAAATTCCGCCTGGTCGCCGCCGTGGAGAAGGAGCATGAACAGCGCTACCTTCGTTTCCTTGCCAACATTCAGGAGGGAAAGGTTTTCCTGCGTGAAGGGGAAAGCATTTGGATCTGCCGCAATTGCGGTCATGTTCACGTCGGCCCCGCCGCCCCGGAACTCTGCCCCACCTGCAATCACGCCCAGGCCTATTTTGAGCTCAAGGCCGCAAACTACTGAAAAAAGCAAGAAACTCCCGCTGAGCGGGAGTTTCTTTTTATTATCATTCAAATTACACCGGCCAACACAAGCGCCAGCAGAATAAAGCTTGCCAGGGCAACCAAAGACACAAGAATCAGCCCCCATTTCACACTGCCCTTTCCGCTGGTAGGGCTGGCCTCCACCAGTCTCGCCCGGTAAAGAGCGGTAACAATCGGCTTATAAAGCAGCAGCGAGAGCGAGGCATTAATGCCGCCCTTCACCAGATTAAAAGGCAGAAATACCGGCAGAAGCATACTCACCACCACATCCCGGGGAACACCCATATAAAGCGGTGTGATAAGATAATTCCACAAAAGCATGACCGCCGTCATGCAAAGAACGCCGGCCACCAGAGAAAGAACCGCGCCTTTCATGCTGCGGTTGTTCTTATACAGGACCGATGCCACACAAGCAAAAGAACAGGTAGACAAAATATTCATGATCATGCCAATGGGCCCGGTGCCGCTGATGGTCACCATTTCGATCAGAGAAACGATCACCGAGATCGCAACGGCCGCCAGGGGGCCGCAGACAAAGCCTGCGATCACGATGATCACATCTTTCAAATCGAACTCCAGAAATCCTGCAATCGCAATGGGGATAATGTTGGACAGAAGCTTGGCCAAAAAGGCAACGGCACAAAGCATACCCACGGTAACAATGGTTTTGGTGTCCAGTTTTTTCTTTCCTGCAGCTGTCATGGTTTCCTCCGCGTCTTAAAGATTTAGGGCAAAAAAATTCACCCGGACAAAGTCCGGGCGCGCGACAGGCCACAGCCAGCAAGAAATGGCTATGCCGAATCGCCTTCTTCCATCCAGACTGTAACTGTCGGCGCCGTAGTTTCAACGGCTCAACGCTTTCGCGCTCGCGGGCTTTACCGCCGGTGGGGACTTTCACCCCGCCCTGAAGACAGTTTGATTATAACATATACAGCCACAAATGCAATACTTGCGTTGTATGTTATAATGATTTTATGGATAAGAAAACAAGCTGCTGCTTCACCGGCCATCGGGCGGAGAAGCTCCCCTGGACAAGTGAAAACGACTCCCGCTGTCTTGCGCTGAAACAGAAGATCTGGGACAGTCTTCTGGCGCTGTACGCCAGCGGTATCCGTCACTTCATCTGCGGTATGGCCACCGGTTGTGACATGTATTTCGGCGAAGCCGTGATCGCTTTACGGTCAGAGCGCCCGGATGTCACCCTGGAAGCCGCCATTCCCTTTGAAGGTCAAAGCCAGCATTGGGCAGATGCCGTCCGCAAGCGCTATTACCGGCTGGCAGAGGAGTGCGACAAACAGACCGTTCTCCACCGCAACTATACGCCGGATTGCATGATGGACCGCAACCGCTACATGGTGGATCATTCCGGCACCCTGCTCGCAGTTTACAACGGCTCTCCCGGCGGCACACAGGCCACCATGCTGTACGCCCTGCGCCAGGGCCTTGAAATTATCGAAATCCCTGTGGAAAAATAAGAACAGGAGCACATAATATGAGCATTAAAAACGAAGCCAAGATCAAAAATCCTCTCATTGTCGCCATCCGGGAACAGCTGGAGCACCGGGCATTGTGGATGTACCTGCTGTGCGATGAGGCGAAGAAAAAAGGCCTCCCCCCGGAAGAGTATGCCCCCCAGGCCATCAAGCGCTGCGGTTTGTACCAGGGCGCCAATCTTCGAAAGAAGGCCGGCGGCGGCGAATCCCTGAAAGGCCTGAAGAAAACCCTTTTCACCAAGCCGGCGCAATGGGTCTTTGAGATGGACGTGAAACGCTGTACGGACGACAATCTGGACATCGACTTCCACTACTGTCCGCTGGTCAAAGCATGGCAGAAGCAGGGCTGCACGGATGAGGAAATCCAGCTTCTGTGCGATCATGCCATGTGCGGCGACCGGGGCATCGCTGAAAGCTTCGGCTGCGAGCTGGATCTCCCTTCCACCATCGCCCGGGGCGACGACATCTGTCAGATCCGCTTCGTGCGCCGGGATAAATAAAACCGAAAACAAACAACACCCTTGAAGCAAACTGGACTGCCCCAGATTGTACGGACAGCACAAAAAAGACCCCTGGTAGGAAAATATTGAATTTTAAGCGGAGTGGCGCAGCGCAAGCGGCGCCACTCCAGTTTTTAACTGGATACGCTGGTGATTATAAAAGTGGATGTAATTGTCGATCAGCGTTTTAGCCTCCTTGAAGGTGGCGGCTTGATGTCTGTAAATGCACTCTG
>CAZSAX010000078.1:0-9923 GCA_964605075.1 uncultured Oscillospiraceae bacterium | reverse complement strand
CGTCCACCTCGCAGCTGGGCTCGGTGAAGGGGAAGTGGTGGGGACGGAAGCGGGTGTGGGTGTTTTCGCCGTAAAGCTTGTGCACCAGGGCGTTGAGGCAGCCCTTGAGGTCGCCGAAGGTGATGCCCTCGTCCACCACCAGGCCTTCCAGCTGGTGGAACATGGGGCTGTGGGTGGCGTCCACCTCGTCCTTGCGGTATACCCGGCCCGGGGAGATGATGCGGATGGGCAGGGGCTGGGTCTCCATCACGTGCACCTGCACGGGGCTGGTCTGGGTGCGCAGGCAGATCTCGTCGTTATCGTCAAAGTAGAAGGTGTCCTGGCGGTCCCGGGCGGGGTGGCCCTCCTGGGTGTTGAGGCGGGTGAAGTTGTAGTCCGCCCATTCCACCTCGGGACCTTCCGCGATGCTGAAGCCCATGCCCACGAAGATCTCCTTGGCCTCGTCCAGCACCATGTTCAGGGGGTGCTGCTTGCCCTGGATGACGGGGGTGCCGGGCACGGTCACGTCCAGGGTCTCGGCGGCCAGACGATCTTCCAGCGCCTTCCGGGCCAGTACGGTGCGGGCGGACTCGATGGCGTCGGTCATCTCTTCGCGAACGGCGTTGGCCATCTGGCCCATCACGGGGCGTTCCTCGGCGGAGAGCTTGCCCATCTGCTTGAGGATGGCGGTCATCTCGCCCTTTTTGCCCAGATACTTCACCCGCAGGGCGTCCAGCGCCTCCAGGTCTTTGGCTTCAGCAATCGCCTGAAGGGATTCCAGGCGCAGCTTTTCCAGCATTTCTTTCATATAATTTCACTCCTTGCTGAGCAGTCAATTCCATAGAACCAGAATCAAAAGATATTTATATCATAAATGTTGAGATTTGGCAACAAAATTGACGAATCATTTTGCGGATATTATAATAAAAGAAATAAAACGGCCGGAGGTACAAAAAATGGTTCTTGCCGATGCCAAAGGAATGAAAACCGCCGATCAGCGGGCCATCCGGGAGCGGGGGATCGATTCCCTCGTGCTCATGGAGCGGGCGGCGGGCTTTGTGGCGGAAGCGGCGGCAACGATCGCCCGGAACCGGAGCGCAGTGGTCTTCTGCGGTGCGGGGAACAACGGCGGCGACGGCGTGGCGGCGGCCCGGCTCCTGATGGGAAAAGGCTTTTCGGTCAAGGCCTATCTTGTGGGCCGGCGGGAGAAAATGACCCCGGATACGGCGGCAATGGAAAAACGGCTGGAAGCCGCCGGCGGAGAGCTTCTGGATTTTGACCCGGCGGCGGATATAAAAAACGCGGGCGTGATCGTGGACGCCCTGTTCGGCGTGGGCCTGTCCCGGCCATTGACGGGGGAGGCGGCCCGGGCCGTGGAACTTATCAACGAAAGCAGTGCGCCGGTGGTGTCCGCGGACATTGCCTCCGGGGTTTCCGCGGACGACGGACAGGTGCTGGGCTGCGCGGTGGAGGCGGATGTGACCGTCACGTTTTCCATGGCCAAGCCCGGGCATTTCATCGAGCCCGGCTGCATATACTGCGGTGAGCTTGAAATCTGCGATATCGGCATCCCGGCGGATCTGCTGGAGACGGCCGGCTGCGGCGTAGAAGCGGTGTGCGGCCGGAAGCTGCCCGGTCGGCCCCGGCTGAGCCATAAAGGGGATTTCGGGAAGATCGGCATTGTCGGCGGCAGCGTGGGCTATACCGGCGCCCCCAGCCTCTGCGCCCGGGGCGCGGTGCGGGCCGGTGCGGGGCTGGTATGGCTGGGGGTGCCGGAGCAGATCTACGGCATCACCGCCGTGAAAAACGACGAGGCCATGCCCTTCCCCCTGCCCTCGGAGGGCGGGAGGCTTTCGGAAAAGGCCGTGGATGTGCTGAAAACACGGATGGAGGACTGGGAGGTCATCGTGGCCGGGCCGGGCCTGGGCCGGGGCGAGGGCACCCGGGTGCTGACGGAGTTTCTGCTGCAAAGCGACAAGCCGCTGGTGCTGGACGCGGACTGCCTGTGGGCCCTTTCCGAGCATCTGGTGCTGCTAAAAAATCGCTGTGCGCCAACGGTACTCACACCCCACGAGGGAGAGTTTGCCCGGCTTTGGCCGGCGCGGACGGGGAACCGACTGGCGGATGCCAGAGCCTTTGCGGCGGAGCATGGCTGTGTGCTGATTCTGAAGGGTCACCGGAGTTTGGCGGCCTTTCCGGATGGGCGCTGCTTTGTGATCGCCGCCGGCAACCCCGGCATGGCCAAGGGCGGCAGCGGCGACGTGCTGGCCGGGGTGCTGGGGGCCATGCTGGGGCAGCTCCCGGCGGAAGAAGCGATCCTTACCGGCGCGTGGCTCCACGCAAGGGCCGGGGATCTGGCGGCGGAGGCTTTGGGGGAATACACCATGACGGCCTTGGATATCATTGAAAATCTGGCGAAAGCCAGTATGGAATGTCTGGAAAGATAGGAGTAAAAGGATGCGGAAAGGCGTTATTTCCGCACTGATGATGACCCTTTTGCTGCTCACGGGCTGCGGGCGGCGGGAGGCCAAGCTGGAAAACGAATTTGCAGCCTTCCGGCAAAGCGTGCAGAATGCCCGGAGCATCCAGGCCCAGGCCCAGCTCTCCTGCGACAGCGGGGAGACGGTGAGCCAGTATGGGCTGAGCCTTTCGTACGATGGAAGCGAAGTGCGCGTGACCGTTACGGAGCCGGAACTCATTGCCGGGATCACTGCGGTGGTGGAAAACGGCGGGGGACGGCTGGAGTATGAGGGCGTGATGCTGGGCGTGGGCGAGCTGGCAGGGATGACGCCGGTGGCGGCGCTGCCGGAAATGCTGGAGGGCATGGCCTACGGCTACAAGGAGCTTCTCTGGCGGGAGGACGACTATCTGGTGGCCCGGCTGTGGCTGGATGATGAGCATGTGATGACCCTGTGGCTGTCGCAGGGACTTCCGGTGTGCGCGGAGATCGCCGCCGGGGGACAGACCCTCATGACCTGCCGCTTTGACAGCTGGTCGATGCAATAGGAGAGAAAGATATGGACGACAAAAGAAAACGAAGCTGGGCGGAGGTAAGCCTTTCCGCCATTGAGCATAATGTGAAGGCTATGCGCCGGAAGCTGCCCGAGGACTGCCGCTTTCTGGGCGTGGTGAAGGCCAACGCCTATGGCCACGGTGCGGTGCCGGTGGCCAAAAAACTGGAGGAGATCGGCGTGGAATACCTGGCCGTGGCCTGCCTGGAGGAGCTGCGGGAGCTGCGCCGGGCGGGGATATCCCTGCCGGTCCTCATCCTGGGCTTTACACCTCCGGCCTATGCCCGGGAACTGGCGGAGCTTTCCGCCACCCAGGCGGTGGGGAGCCTGGCCATGGCCCGGGCGCTGAGCGAAGAGCTTGCCGGCAGCGGAAAAAGTCTCAAAGTGCATCTGAAGCTGGAGACCGGCATGGGCCGCACCGGTTTCCGGGCTTTTGGGGCGGATGCCCTGGCGGAAGCGGCGGAGGTGGTTGGCCTGCCGGGGCTGGAGGCCGAAGGGATTTTTACCCACTTCTGCGTGTCCGACGCGGAGGCGCCGGCCAGGGACTTTACCCGGCAGCAGCTGGCGCGGTTTCAGGCGGCGGTGGAGCGCATCCAGACGGAAAGGGGGCACCGGTTTGCCATCCGCCACTGCGCCAACTCCGGCGCTATGATCTCTTTCCCGGAAGCTTATCTGGATATGGTGCGCCCCGGGGTGGCCACCTACGGTATGTACCCGGGGCCGGATCGGGGGGATATCGAGCTGATCCCGGCCATGGAGCTTTACACCCGGGTGTACTGCATTGAGGAGCATTTTCCCGGCGATACCATCAGCTATGGCCGGACCTATACCGTGGACAGGCCCTGCCGGATCGCGGTTTTGCCCATCGGCTACGCCGACGGTCTGCACCGGGCCGCCTCCGGGAAGCTGGCGTTTGTCATCAACGGCCGGAAGGTGCCTCAGGTGGGGCGCATCTGCATGGATATGTGCATGGCGGATGTGACGGGCCTGGATGTGAAGCCGGGCGATATCGTTCAGATCTTTGGACGAAAGATGCCGGTGGAGGCGCTGGCGGAGGCCGCCGGGACCATCAACTATGAGATGACCTGTGCCGTGTCGCCCCGGGTGCCCCGGGTGTATGCCGGGGGAAATCCCGGGCCGGATGTATAAAAAAGGCCTGTTCGTGTGAGAATAAGAGCGTGTCCTTACATAGTATGTAACGGGCGCTATGAGCCGCCTGCGGCTCCAAATCACGGAAAGTGGTGCTCACATGACAAATCCGGTCCGACGAGGAGATATCTATTATGCCGATCTGAGCCCTGTGGTGGGCAGCGAGCAGGGGGGCGTGCGCCCCGTGCTCATTGTCCAGAACGACACCGGCAACCGGCACAGTCCCACGGTGATCGCCGCGGCGATCACCAGTCAGCAGGGAAAGGCGCGCCTGCCGACCCATATCGCCATCCCCGCGCCCGGCAGCGGTCTGAGCCGAGACAGCGTTATTTTGCTGGAGCAGATCCGCACGCTGGACAAAACACGCCTGCGGGAGCGTATGGGCAAGGTGGACAGTGCCACCATGACCCGCGTGGACGACGCCATTGCCGTCAGCTTCGGGCTCAATCAGCCTTTGTCGTAAACATCGGCCTCCGTTCATAGACTTTCTGTGAACGGAGGTTTTTATATGCAGCTGCCGATCATCATTGAAGAGGAACGCGTGGGGACGCTCCACATCCGCCGCCAGGGAAAC
Organism: uncultured Oscillospiraceae bacterium; assembly: GCA_964605075.1. Classification (GTDB taxonomy): domain Bacteria; phylum Bacillota; class Clostridia; order Oscillospirales; family Oscillospiraceae; genus CAJOIG01. Next base: position 5,210 of record CAZSAX010000078.1, on the reverse strand, counting down.
GGCTTCCGGGCGGAGGCCCGGCTGAAGGACATGGGTCGGGTGCTGCGGTTGTCGGTCTACGGCGAGGGCGAGGTCTATCTGGGCATCCCGGAGCCCCGGGAGGGCGGGATGTTTCTGGAAAAATGCCTGCGCAGTCTGCCCCGGGACCCCCAATACTGTGCCGAGCGGCCCCGGGAGGCGGAGGCGGAGCGGCAGAACGAGGCCCCGGCGCCCCGGCGGGTGCTGTGGCAGGGGGGCAAAGCCCACTATTTCTGATTCCTTTCGGGACCGGGGTGTGGTATAATAGCAACAAAAAATGTCCGGGAGGATATGAGCCATGACGATGAGCGACCTGATCCTGAAAAAACGGGACGGCGGCGAGCTGACCGCGGAGGAGATCGTATGGATGGTCCGGGGCTACACGGCCGGGGATATCCCCGATTACCAGATGAGCGCCATGCTGATGGCGATCTGTTTCCGGGACATGACAGAGCAGGAGACTCTGGCCCTGACCCTGGCCATGCGGGATTCCGGCGGGAAGATGGACCTTTCCGGCATCCGGGGCCTGAAGGCGGACAAGCATTCCACCGGGGGCGTCGGGGACAAGACCAGCCTGCTGCTTTGCCCCATGCTGGCCTGCTGCGGGGTGAAGATGGCCAAAATGTCCGGCCGGGGCCTGGGGCATACCGGCGGGACGCTGGATAAGCTGGAGAGCATTCCCGGTTTCAGCACGGCGTTGAGCCGGGAGCGTTTTCTGGACGTGGCCAATACCGTGGGCTTTGCCATTGCGGGGCAGACCGGAGATCTTTGTCCGGCGGACAAGAAAATGTATGCCCTGCGGGACGTGACGGGCACCGTGGCCTCCCAGCCGCTGATCGTGAGCTCCATCATGAGCAAAAAGCTGGCGGCGGACGGGGATGTGATCGTGCTGGACGTGAAAACCGGCAGCGGCGCCTTCATGCAGACGGAGGAAGAAGCCTTCCGGCTGGCGGAAAAAATGGTGAAGGTGGGCCGGCTGGCGGGGAAAAAGGCGGTGGCCGTGGTCACGGATATGGATGAGCCTCTGGGCCGGGCCGTGGGCAATGCCCTGGAGGTGAAGGAGGCTTTGAGCGCCCTGCAGGGCCGGGGGCCGGAGGACCTGGCGGAGCTTTGCCTTTGTCTGGGAAGCCAGATCCTGTGCGCCGGCGGGCTGGCCCAAAGCGAGGCCGAAGGCCGGGAAATGCTGGCGGAAACCATCCGCTCCGGGGCGGCGTTGGAACGCTTTGCCGATTTTGTGCAGGCCCAGGGAGGCGAGCGGCAGGCCGTTTATGATACAAGCCTTCTGCCCATGGCGCCGGTGCAGATGGAGGTGCCGGCGGAGCGCGGCGGCTATCTGCAGCGCATCCACGCCGAGAACGTGGGGCTGGTGAGCCTGCGTCTGGGCGGAGGAAGAGTGACCAAGGAAAGCGAAATCGACCTGTCCGTGGGGCTGGTGATGGCCAAAAAGGTGGGGGATGCCGTGGCGGCGGGGGAGAGCCTTGCCACCATCCATGCCCAAAACGAGGAAGAGGCCCGCACGGCGGCGGAAATGCTGCGGCGCTGCTGTGTTATCGGCGGCGAACGGCCGGAAAAGAAGCCCTTTATCAAGGGTGTCGTGAAGTAAACAGAGGATAAAACCCGCCCCGGCTGCGCATGATAGCCGGGGTGATATTTTTGGAAGAGATCAAGGAACAGGGCGCTGCGGTTTCCGGCGGCATTCAGGTGTTGACCATCATCGGGCAGATCGAGGGTCATCAGATCCTGCCGGAGGACAGCAAAAGCACGAAATATGAGCATGTAATGCCCCTGCTGGCGGCCATGGAGGAATCCCCGGAGGTGAAGGGGCTTCTGATCCTGGTGAACACTGTGGGCGGAGACATCGAGGCGGGGCTTGGCATTGCGGAGCTCATTGCCGGCATGAAAAAACCCACCGCTTCCCTTGTTCTGGGGGGCGGACATTCCATCGGCGTGCCCCTGGCAGTGGCGGCCAAGCGGAGTCTGATCTCCCCCTCGGCGGCCATGACCATTCATCCGGTGCGCTTGAACGGTGTGGTCATCGGCGTGCCCCAGACCTACGCTTACTTTGCCAGGACCCAGGAGCGCATCGTTCGCTTTGTGACGGAAAACAGCCGCATAAGCCGGGAGCGGTTTCTGGAATATATGCTGCGCACCGGGGAGATCGCCAACGACGTGGGCAGCATCATCGGCGGGGAGGAAGCGGTGGAATGCGGTCTGATCGACGCCGTGGGGCGGCTGTCCGACGCCCTGGACTGGCTCCATGGGCAGGCCGCGGGAAATTGACTATTGTTCTTTTCTGGAAAGCATGATAAGATATAAAATCCAGTAAACATAATATGTATGTTGCAAAATTTGCTGCAAAGGAGTTTGCCTCATGAATATACTCAATGCCGTTATCCTGGGCCTGGTGCAGGGCGTGGCGGAATTTCTGCCCATCTCCAGCTCCGGCCATCTGTCTTTGTTCCAGAACCTGCTGGGCATGAATGAACTGGCGGCCATGGAGGAAAACGCGCTGTTCAATGTGCTTTTGCATCTGGCCACCCTGGTGGCGGTGTGCATAGCCTACTGGAGCGACATCCGGGACATGATCGTGGAGCTGTGGCGCATGGTCACCGGCGGCAAAAAGCGGGGGATCGAAGCCAATGTTCCCATGCGGCGGCAGATCCTGCTGCTCATCGTGGCGACCCTGCCTCTGGCCATCGTGCTGCCCGTACATAACGAGATCGAGACCCTGGGGGCCTATCCCTGGCTGGTGGGCATTGCGCTGATCGTCACGGGCTTTCTGCTGTTTATTTCCGACCGCATGCCCAAGGGCCACAAGACCGCCGCGGACATGACGGTCTGGGATGCGCTGGTGGTGGGCCTGACCCAGGCCGTGGCCACCATTCCCGGCATCAGCCGCTCTGGCGCCACCATCACCGCCGGCATGAGCCGGAAACTGGAGCGCCCCTATGCGGTGAAGTTTTCCTTCCTCATTTCTCTTCTGAGCGTCACCGGCGCCGTGCTTCTGAAGGTGCTGGATGTGCTTCAGGGCCAGGCGGATATGACCCAGCTTCCCGTTTATCTGGTGGGCATGGTGATCGCCGGCGTGGTGGGCTATGCCTGCATCAAGCTTCTGCAGAAGATCGTCAGCAAGGGAAAATTCGGCGGCTTTGCCTATTACTGCTGGGCTGTGGGCGCCATCGCCATTATCCTTTCCCTGATTTAAATAAACGGAGTTAATTCATTTATGGCACAAAAGACAAGCGGCTCCTCCCGGAGCGGCAGTTCCACCAAAAAACCGACCAGCACGGCCCGGCATCCGGGCCAGAGCAGCGGCTCCTCCCGGGGCACATCGTCGGCCAAAAGCGGTTCCCAGAGCAAAAACGGCAGCTCCGGGAAAAACAGCGCCGCGTCCAGGGGCAATGCGTCCAAGGGCGGCAGCGCAGCCAAGAACAGCAATACCTCGAAGGCGGCTCAGACCGAGACCCCGGCCGTTCAGGAGCGAAAGCCCATCCGGAGGGAAGTGGGCGCCGTTGTGCTGCTGTTTTTCGCCATGGTGGCCTTCATTACCTATTTCCCTGTGGAGGCCTGGCTGCTCGATGGGCTGAGGAAGCTGTGCTTCGGCCTGTTTGGCTGGGGCTATTATGTGGTTTGCCCCACGCTGCTTCTGGCGGCCTGCATCCTGGGCTTCCATAAGGGCCGTCCGGTAACGGCCCGGACGGTCTGCGCGCTGCTGCTGCCCTGGCTGTTCGGCGCCTTCGTACATAGCCTGTTTGCCGGCGGTGAACGCTACATCGCCGAGGATATCACCAAAACCGTCACCGGGCTCTGGGCCGGAGGCCTGGATGCAGCCAGCCGCTGCGGCGGCGTTCTGTCCGGGCTCACGGCGGAGGCGCTGGTGGGAGCCATCAGCGTATTCGGCGCGGCGCCCCTGTTCGGCATTGTGTTCCTCGTTCTGTTTCTGGTTTCCAGCCGGCTGACCCCGGGCAACATCGCCAAGCTGCTGGCGGGACGGCCCCGGCTAAGCTATCTGCCGGAGGACGACTACGACGAAGATGACTTTGAGCCCCTGGACTTTTTTGAACCCAGCCGCAAGGAGCGGGACAGCCTGAAAAAACAGGACCCCTTCCGGCATTTTGATGTGGAGGTGGACAACGGCGACCTCTTCTCTTCCGCTAAGGGAGAGAGTACGGAGCGCAAGAGCAGCCGCCGCAGCCCGGGCCGCAAAACGCGGCTGGAAAAAGAAGCCCCGGCGGCGGAGGCGGAGACGCCTTTGGATGAGCTGCCGGCGGAAAAGAAGAAAAAAGGCCCCCGGAAGCACAAGGCAGAGCTCTACGATGTGGAAAAAGAGGACGAGCTGTTTCAGCGCCCGGCCCGCAGCGTGGATACGGCCGGGGTGGAGCCGGTGAGCGTGGAGGAAGCGGCGGCCATCGCCGGGGTGCAGCTGGAAAGCGCCGCCATGGACGGCCCGGCGGCCCCCAAACAGGAAAAGATCCGCATCGACAAGGACTTTGAAGCGGCCATGGTGGCCCAGGAGATCGAGGCGGCCCAGGCCGAGGAAAAGCCTGCCTACACCTATCCTCCGGTGAGCCTGCTGCACAAGGGCAAGCCCGGCAGGGATGACAGCAAGGAGGAAACGGACAAGAACTGGAAGCGCCTGGAGAGTGCCCTGGTTTCCTTCGGCGTCAGCGCCCATATCGTGGGCGTGACCCGGGGACCCACGGTCTCCCGCTACGATCTGGAGCTGGAGCAGGGCGTGAAGCTGAGCAAGATCACGGGCCTGGCGGACGACATCGCTTTGAGCCTGGGCGTGGAGAGCGTGCGCATCGCACCGGTGACGGATATGATCTCCACCGTGGGCGTGGAGGTGCCGAACCGCAAGACCACCATCGTCTATCTTCGGGACATCATTGAATCTCCGGCCTTTGAAAAGGCGGCCTCCAAAATCAGCTTTGCCGTGGGCAAAGATATTGCCGGCAACGCCATCGTGGGCAACATCGCAAAGCTTCCCCACCTGCTGGTGGCCGGTACCACCGGCTCCGGTAAGTCGGTGTTCATCAACTCCCTGATCCTGAGCATTCTTTACAAGTCCACCCCGGATGAGGTGCGGCTCATTATGATCGACCCCAAGATGGTGGAGCTGGGCATCTACAACGGCATGCCCCATCTCTATGTCCCGGTAGTTACCGATCCCAAGAAGGCAGCCGGCGCGC